>NZ_JAOVQO010000070.1:0-849 GCF_025673475.1 Albidovulum salinarum
GGCTGTGATGATGTGACCGCCCCCGACGGCATCAACGTGCCAAGGTGGGTCTGCAACGATCCACAAAGGAGAGCGGTCATGTCGGAGATTATCACGGTCGGACTCGATCTGGCGAAGAATGTGTTCCAGGTTCATGGAGCTGATGTCGCTGGCCGAGCGGTTCTGCGCAGGACGTTGCGGCGAGCGCAGGTGTTCTTTTTTCAGCCTGCTGCCGTCTTGCGTCGTCGCGATGGAAGCCTGTGGCGGTGCGCACTTCTGGGGCCGCGAGATCGGCAAGCTGGGCCATGAGGTGCAGCTGATCCCGCCCGCTTACGTCAAGCCCTTCGTGAAGCGCCAGAAGAGCGATGCGGCAGATGCCGAAGCGATCTGTGAGGCGGCGTTGCGACCGACAATGCGCTTCGTGCCCGTGAAGAGTAAAGAGACCCAAGGGGCTGCGATGGTCTTCCGCATTCGCGAGCTTCTGATCCGGCAGCGAACGCAGGCCATCAATGCCCTTCGCGGCCACCTGGGCGAGTTCGGGCAGATCGTGCCGCAGGGCGCGGCGAATGCCGCACGGTTGATAGCCTTCGTCGAGGACCCGGAAAGTGGCCTGCCCGCCGATGCCATCGCCACGTTGAAAGTGCTGGTCGCGGCGCTCACCCATCTTGAGACCGAGATCGGCAAGCTTGACGCTGAGATCGCCCGTCGGGCCAAAGAGAATGAAGTGGCCCGAAGGCTGATGACGGTGCCCGGCATCGGGCCCCTGATCGCCACCGCCATCGCGGTGTTGGCCCCGCCAGCAGAGACATTCCGCCGCGGTCGTGACTTCGCCGCCTGGCTCGGCCTCGTGCCGCGACAACACTCGACGGG
>NZ_JAOVQO010000071.1:0-807 GCF_025673475.1 Albidovulum salinarum
CGGTGCCCGGCATCGGGCCCCTGATCGCCACCGCCATCGCGGTGTTGGCCCCGCCAGCAGAGACATTCCGCCGCGGTCGTGACTTCGCCGCCTGGCTCGGCCTCGTGCCGCGACAACACTCGACGGGCGGCAAGCAGCGCCTCGGAGCGACGACGAAGATGGGCGAGCGATCATTGCGGCGCCTGCTGATCATCGGCGCCAACAGCGTCATCATCAAGCAGCATGTCCATGCCACCGCCCGGCCGGGCACCTGGCTGGCGGGAATGCTGACACGCAAACCAGCAATGCTGGTGCGCGTCGCCTTGGCCAACAAGATGGCGCGCATCGTCTGGGCTCTGATGGCGAAGGGTGAAGTCTACCGGTCTCCAACTGCGGCGGCGTAAGTCGTCCGGCAGTCGCGAGGACGTCGGAGCGGAAGAAGGCAAGGAGCGGTTTGCCGCAACGATCGTGAGACGGGATCGGGAGAACCAGTGTGCAACAGAGTGCCTACGAGCACGCGGCTTTGATCCGGACCCGACCTTCGAACACCATACGGGCCCGCGGCATGTAGCTGGTCGCATCAGAGGCCGGACACATGTCAGCACCCGACGATGCGCCGAAATCAATCCTGAAGATTCCTCTTGCGCAAGGGGCGGTTACAAATGTTGCATAAATCCCGAGAGGGATTCATCTCGTGAATCCAGCGTGGTAGGTGGGTGGCATGAGCAGACCGACACCCGCGATCTACAAGACTTCGAACTGGCCAGCCTATAACGAAGCGCTCAAGCGCCGTGGGTCGCTGACGATCTGGTTCGACCCCGCGATGAA
>NZ_JAOVQO010000072.1:0-735 GCF_025673475.1 Albidovulum salinarum
GCGGCGATGTCGGGGTGGCGGTAGATCGCGTTGCCGTCGAAGCCCATCTTGGCGTCGAGGCACTTGAGATCGCCCTTCGGCGTCACGATCAGGGGATTGATCTCAAGCATCTCCATGTCCTTCTCGACGAAGAGCTTGTAGAGCGTCTTGATGAGCTGGACGCATTGCTTGACCTGCCCGCCCTCGAGGCCGAGCGCGAAGGCGACGCGGCGGCCGTGGAAGTCCGAGAGCCCCGAGGCCGGGTCGACCGAGAACGAGACGATCTTCTCGGGCGTCTTCGCGGCCACTTCCTCGATGTCCATGCCGCCCTCGGTCGAGCAGACGAACGCGACGCGCGAGGTCTGGCGGTCGACCAGAAGGGCGAGGTACAGTTCGCGCGCGATGTCCGAGCCGTCCTCGATATAGATCCGGTTGACCTGCTTGCCGGGCGCGCCGGTCTGGTGCGTCACCAGCGTGCGGCCGAGCATCTTGCGGGCCTCGGTGGCGGCTTCCTCCACCGACTTGGCGATGCGGACGCCGCCCTTCTCGCCGGCTTCCGGCTCCTTGAACTTGCCCTTGCCGCGGCCGCCGGCGTGGATCTGCGCCTTGACGACCCACAAGGGTCCGTCGAGCTCGCCCGCGGCGGTCTTGGCTTCCTCGGCCCTGAGGACGGCGCGGCCGTCCGACACCGGCGCGCCGTAGCTGCGCAGAAGGGCCTTGGCCTGGTATTCGTGGATGTTCATCGCTGATCCCCGT
>NZ_JAOVQO010000073.1:0-623 GCF_025673475.1 Albidovulum salinarum
CTGGTCAGGAAGCACCAGGAGGAGATCGGCATCGAGATGCTCGATTTCAAACAGATGGTCTATGTGCAGGAAAAGGCGCAGTATTTCCCGGTGGACGAGATCCCCGAGGGCGCGACCGTCCTCGACATCTCCGGTACCGAGCTTCGCCGCCGCCTGCGCGAGGGCTTGGAGATCCCCGACTGGTTCTCCTTCCCCGAGGTGGTGCAGGAGCTGCGCCGCACCTCGCCGCCGCGCGCGAAACAGGGCTTCACGGTGTTCTTCACCGGGCTCTCGGGCTCGGGCAAGTCGACGATCGCCAACGCGCTGATGGTCAAGCTGATGGAGATGGGCGGACGTCCGACGACGCTTCTCGACGGCGACGTGGTGCGCAAGCATCTCTCCTCGGAGCTCGGCTTCTCCAAGGAGCACCGCGACCTCAACATCAAGCGCATCGGCTATGTGGCCTCCGAGATCACCAAGAACGGCGGCATCGCGATCTGCGCGCCGATCGCGCCCTACACCGCCACGCGGCGCGCGGTGCGCGAGATGATCGAGGCCTTCGGCGCCTTCATCGAGGTCCATGTCGCGACCTCGCTTGAGGAATGCGAGCGCCGCGACCGCAAGGGGCTCTACAAGCTCGCCCG
>NZ_JAOVQO010000074.1:0-607 GCF_025673475.1 Albidovulum salinarum
CGGCCGAGGCGGATGTTGTGCATCACCGAGCCCGCGAACAGGAAGGTCTCCTGGCCGACGAAGGCGATCCGGTCGCGCAGCGAGGCGAAGCGGGCCTCGCGCAGGTCGCAGCCGTCGATCTCGACGCGGCCCTCGGTCGGGTCGTAGAGCCGCATGATCAGGTTGATGATCGTCGACTTGCCGCCGCCCGAGGGGCCGACCAGCGCCGTCGTCCGCCCGGCCTCGAAGGTGAGGTCGAGCCCGCGCAGGATCGGCCGGTCCTTGCCGTAGCCGAAGCTCACCTCGCAGAGCCGCACCGCGCCCGGCCCCGCCGGCAAGGGCCGCGCCTCGGGCGCCTCGGTCACCGAGATCGGCGTGTCGAGGATGTGGTACATCATGCCGACCCCGACCATGCCGCTTTCGAGGCTGACCCGCATCCGCGCCAGCCGCTTGGCCGGCTCGTAGGCCATCAGCAGCGCGGTGACGAAGGACATCAGCTCGCCCGGCGTGGTCGCGGTGTCGCCGAAGAGGCTGACCGCGCTCAGCGCCACCACCGCGGCGATCGCGAAGCCCGAGAGCGTCTCCATCAGCGGGCTCGTCGCCGCCTCGAGCCGCGCCAGCGCATTGG
>NZ_JAOVQO010000075.1:0-593 GCF_025673475.1 Albidovulum salinarum
AAGATCCGCGGCTTCGTCCTCGACAAGGGCATGAAGGGGCTTTCGGCGCCGAAGATCGGCGGCAAGCTCTCGCTGCGCGCCTCGATCACCGGCGAGATCGTGATGGACAATGTCGAGGTCGGCGAGGACGCGCTCCTGCCGAACGTCGAGGGGCTCAAAGGGCCGTTCGGCTGCCTCAACCGGGCGCGCTACGGCATCTCCTGGGGCGTCCTCGGGGCGGCGGAGTTCTGCTGGCACGCGGCGCGCCAGTACGGGCTCGACCGCAAGCAGTTCAACCGGCCGATCGCGCAGACCCAGCTTTACCAGCTGAAGCTCGCCAACATGATGACCGAGATCTCGCTCGGCCTGCAGGCCAGCTTGCGCGTCGGCCGGCTGATGGACGAGGCCAGGGCCGCCCCCGAGATGATCAGCCTCGTCAAGCGCAACAACTGCGGCAAGGCGCTCGATATCGCCCGCATGGCGCGCGACATGCATGGCGGCAACGGCATCCAGGAAGAATTCCAGGTCATGCGCCATGCGATGAACCTCGAGACCGTCAACACCTACGAAGGCACGCACGATGTCCACGCCCTCATCCTCGGGCGCGCGATCAC
>NZ_JAOVQO010000076.1:0-575 GCF_025673475.1 Albidovulum salinarum
GCCGGCAACAGCATCGTCGCGGCCCAGCAGCGCAAGCTCTACGACCGCATCCTCCAGCACGGCGTCGCCTTCTTCAACGACCGCGCCTCGTCGGACCTGCTGATGCGGATGACGCTCTCGGCGGAATCGGCGCGGCGGGTCATCGACACGATCGTGATGTCCTTCGTGCGCGATCTGCTGTCGCTGCTCGGCCTCGTCGCGGTGATGTTCTACCAGCAGCCGGCGCTGTCGCTCTTCTCGCTGATCTTCGGCCCGGCGGCGATGTTCGGGATCCGCAAGATCCTCGGCCGGGTGCGCCAGATCATGGAGGCCGAGATGGCCTCGGCGGCCGAGATCATCAAGGTGATCCAGGAGACCTCGGCGGGGATCCGCGTCGTCAAGGCCTTCGCGCTCGAGGACAGCATGGCCGAGCGGATGCGCAGCGCGGTGGCCTCGGTCGAGAGCCGCGCCAATGCGCTGGCGCGGCTCGAGGCGGCGACGAGCCCGCTGATGGAGACGCTCTCGGGCTTCGCGATCGCCGCGGTGGTGGCGCTGAGCGCGGTCAGCCTCTTCGGCGACACCGCGACCACGCCGGG
>NZ_JAOVQO010000077.1:0-547 GCF_025673475.1 Albidovulum salinarum
CTCACAACGGAATGTTGTCGTGCTTCTTCCAGGGATTGCTGAGTTTCTTGGTCCGGAGCGAGGCGAAGGCGCGGGCCACCCGCTTGCGGGTTCCGTGCGGCATGATCACCTCGTCGATGAAGCCCTTCTCGGCGGCGACGAAGGGGTTGGCGAAGCGGGTCTCGTAGTTCTTCGTCCGCTCGGCGATCTTGTCCTTGTCGGCCAGTTCCGAGCGGTAGAGGATCTCGACCGCGCCCTTGGCGCCCATCACCGCGATCTCGGCGGTGGGCCAGGCGTAGTTGAAATCGCCGCGCAGGTGCTTGGAGGCCATGACGTCATAGGCCCCGCCATAGGCCTTGCGGGTGATCACCGTGACCTTCGGCACCGTCGCCTCGCCATAGGCGAAGAGCAGCTTCGCGCCGTGCTTGATCACGCCGCCGTATTCCTGCCCGGTCCCCGGCAGGAAGCCCGGCACGTCGACGAAGGTCAGGATCGGGATCTCGAAGGCGTCGCAGAACCGCACGAAGCGCGCGGCCTTGCGGCTCGAGTCGATGTCGAGACAGCCGGC
>NZ_JAOVQO010000007.1:0-201264 GCF_025673475.1 Albidovulum salinarum
AGTGAGAAGCAGGCGCGCTCGATCAAATACCAGATGACCATCGCCAAACTACCGCTGGCCAAGGAGATCAAGGAGTTCGACTTCGAGGCGGCCGAGGTCAACGAGACCCTGATCCGTGATCTCGCCATCGGCGACTTCCTCGATCATCAGCGCAACCTCGTGCTGATCGGCGGCACCGGAACCGGAAAGACCCATCTCGCGGTCAGCATCGCACGTGCCTGCATCATAAACGGCAGACGGGGAAGGTTCTTCAACGTCGTCGATCTGGTCAATAAGCTCGACGCGGAAGCCCGGGCCGAACGGCAGGGCCGCACCGCAGACCTGATCTCCCGCCTGGGCTTCCTGATCCTGGACGAACTCGGCTATCTTCCGTTCGCCCAGACCGGCGGCCAGCTCCTGTTCCATCTGATCAGCAAGCTCTACGAGCGGACCTCGATCATCGTCACGACCAACCTGGCGTTCGGCGAATGGCCCACCGTCTTCGGCGACGCAAAAATGACCACCTCACTCCTCGACCGGCTCACACATCATTGCGAGATCGTCGAGACCGGCAACGAAAGCTGGCGCTTCAAAAACCGGGCGTAACAGCAAGCCGCAACCACGCAGGCCCGCCGCCGCTGCGTTACATGAGGACTACGCAGCGCCGGGCCAGCTCAGCACAAAGGGGGTCAATCTTGGACGCCGATACGGGGTCACGATTGGATGCGGATTGACACTCTGGAACACAAAACGCCGCCCCGAAGGGCGGCGTTTTTTCCCAACCACCTCGGCGAGGTGGTGGTGCCGGTGAAGGGACTCGAACCCCCGACCCCATCATTACGAATGACGTGCTCTACCAGCTGAGCTACACCGGCATCCTTCTCGGTCACGGCCACGAGGCGACCGTACCTTCAATCCCGCGCAGGTTCTCCTGGCCTCGCGTGTCCCGGCGGGCCTTTCGGCCGTTGCGTCTGACGCGCTCGCCCAACCGATCTGCACCGGGTTGGTGGCGGGCTGATAGCATCATCGCAGGCGGGTGTGTAGCCCTAAATTTGCGCTTTCCGGCCAACTTCCTCGTCGAGGATCAGCGCGTCCTCCGCGCGGTCTTCGCTGTTGTCTCTTTCCGCCCCATCGGACGGCTTCACCTCTGCTTCGGCCGGGCTGCCGACGATCAGCGGCAGCATCTCGGAGCCGTTCGGCATCTGCACCGCGCTCTTCGGCGGCTCGCGCCAGCTCAGCGTGTCGAAGCCGCCGCAGTTGTCGCAGGTCGGCGCCCAGTCGGCCTGGATGTTGTGGCACTTGTCGCAGACCCATTGCGGGCCGCGGCTCGCGGTCAGCGCCCGCGTCAGCCAGCCGCGCACGAAGGCGTCGTCCTCGCCCTCACCACGGGCGATCGCGGCGCGAATGGTCAGGCTCCGCGCGGTCGGATGGGCCTCGGTCAGGTCGCCGAGCGCGCGGCGAGCGGCCGGGAAATCCTCGGCCGCGATCAGAAGCTCAGCCCTGAGAAGTCGGGTTTCCTCGTGGTCGGGATGCAGCGACAGCAGCGTGCCGAATCGCTTCAGCCGCTCGGCCGGGTTCTCTTCCGGCTCGATCGCCGCGAAGGCGGCGGCGAGGTCGGGATGGGGCTGCGCGTCCCAGGCCTTCTTCAGCACCCGCGTCGCGTATTTGGGCTTGCCGGCCTGGACGTAACCCTGCGCGGCAAGAACCGCGGCGGGGATGAGGTCGGGCGACAGGCGATTGGCCTCGATCGCCGCCTCGCGTACCTCGATCGGCGCGTCGTCGGAAAAGACCTCCTTGGCCTCCTGCAGCGCGAGAACCGCGTCGCGCCGGCGGTGCACGTCGCGCGGCAGCAGCCCCTGCTTGAGCTTGGTGCCGAGCACCTGGCGCGCGCCCTTCCAGTCGCCTTTCGCGGCCTGAAGTTGCAGGAGCGTGTCCTGCACATCCTCGTGCTTCGGCTTCAGCGCATAGGCCTTCTCGGCCAGCTTCAGCGCGGTCTCGGTATCGCCCTCGGCGAGCTTCTGCTTCATCAGCCCGCGCACCCCGACAAACCGGGTGCGGTCGTCGGCCAGGAGGCGCTTGTAGACCTCCGCCGCACGTTTCGTATCGCCGGTGAGTTCGGCGGCCTGCGCCGCGATCAGGTTGGTCAGTTCCGGCCGGCGGAGGAACTTCTCGGCCCGCGCCGCCTGCGACGTCGCCAGCCGGCCTTCGCCCGAGGCGACCGCCATCAGCCCGTCGGCCAGCGCCTGGTAGCCCTTGCGCTCGCGGTTGCGGTCGAAATAGCGGCTCACCGCGGTCTCGTCGCCGTTGAGGAAGCGCAGGATCGCGACCAGAAGGCCGGCGATCTTAAGCGCCAACCAGAGCAGCAGGACCAGCAGGAGAACCCCAATCACCGCCTGGACCGGCCCGAGGGTGAATTCCATGTTGGCGAGCGTGATGCGGATGCCGCTGCCGGTCTCGGCAAGATAGCCCGCGCCCAGGGTCAGTGCCGCGACAACCGCGACGAAGATTACGATCTTGATGAAGGACCAGATCATCGCAGCCTCACTCCAACGCGTTTCCGATACTCGTCACCGCAGCCTCCGCCGCGATCCGCCGCTCGGCACGGGCGATCCATTCGGCCATGCGCGCGAGCCCGTCCTCGGGCAGACCCTTGAGCTCGCCGATCGCCGCGGCCAGATCGCCGGCTCCAAGGGCGGCCTCGGCGCGCGACAGGACCGCATCGGGATCGTCGCCGGCCCGCGGCGACAGCGACCGCGCGCCGGACTGGCTACGCAGGAAGGCGCCGATACGGTCCATTGTTCCGCCGCCGGCGGTCGCCTTGATCGACACGGCCAGCGCATCGCGCGCGGCGGGCGGGAAAGCGTCGCGCAGCGCGGCGAGCGTCGGGACGCCCTGGGACTGGTCGGTCAGTTCCTGCGGCACCTCGACCCCGGCAGCCGCGAGTTCGGACAGGCTGCCGTTCAGGGTTGCGCCGGTGTCGAGCGCGGTCTGGATCCGGCTCAGGGCAGCCCGGGCGGAGGCCTGCAGGGCGACCGTCTCGGCCTCCTCACGCAACCGCCTGGCGTCTTCCTCGGCGGCGGCGAAGCGGGCGGCGGCAGCTTCCGCGGCCGCGGCGATTTCCTCGCGCGCCGCCTCGTTCGCCTTGCGCTGCGCCTCGATCTCCGAGCGCATCTGCGCCATGTCGCGATCGAAGGCCTCAAGCGCGGTCGCGGAGGCGGCGCCGCTTGCCACCGGGCGTTTCTCGATCGCGGCGAGCCGCGTGTCGAGCGCGCCGATCCGCTGCGCCTCGTTCACCAACCGGTCATCGAGCGCGCTGACCGTCTGGCGGAAGGCGTCGAAATCCTGCGCGAGCTTGGCGGCGCGGGCCGCCTGCGCCTCGGCGGCCTGCGCCGCAGCGGGATCGGAAGCGATCGCGGTGATCTCGTCGGACAGCGCCGAGATGCGCGCCTCCTGCTGGCGGAGCAGTTCGGTGAGCGCGGCGAGTTCCTCGCCGGACTGTGGGGCGGTCAGGAATTGCGGCAACACATAGGTCGCGGCGCCGAATCCGAGGCCGGCGGCGACGACGCCGCCGAGAACAAGGGGCAAAAAGCCGCCGCGCGCCGGCGTCGATGCCGACTCGCTCCCCGAGGGCGTAATGGCTGCGGCGGTCCGCTCCGGCTCGACCTCCGCCGTCGTGTCCGTGGATGCTTCAGCGCGCGTATCGGACGCGTCAAATCCGGTCTCGTCGTAATCGGAAGTCACCGCCGGCTCTTTGGGCGGGTCGGTCTCGTCCTTGTCCGGAGCGGTATCCGTCTCCGGTTCCGACTCGGCCTCGACTTCGGGTGCGTTTTCGACAGCGGTCTCCTCGTCTAATGCCGGAGGCTCCGAAATGTCGGCCTGCGGCGCTTCTTCCGCCGCCGGTTCAAGTGGCGCGGTCGTCTCTTCGGCGCTGCTTTCGGTCGACGCTTCTGCCTGACCCTCGGTCTCGGCCGGCTTGGCGTCGTTTCCGCTGGTTTTCTTGCGCGCTCTGGCCACCGGCAATCCCCCTTCGCGATTATGACGGAAACGGGCCAAAGTCTGCACCGCCCACTTACGTCAATCTAGAGGGCAAGGGCGGGCCCCTCAACCCGTCTTGGCTGCGGCAATGAGCGCATCGAGCGCGTCGAGCATCGCCGCTGCATCGGGTGTTTCCGCCGTGTGCAGACCCTGCGGCGACAGCGCCGCGGCGGCTTCGGCGATCGCGGGGCTCATCGCCGCCACCCAGAGCGGCGCGGCAGTGCCAGCAATGGCGGCGGCGGCAAGCCGTGCCGAGCGCGGCGAGAACAGGGGAAGAAGTACCGGGGTCGTTTCCCGCAGAGCCGTCGTGGCGGCATCCGTAGCCGGGCAGGAAATCTGATCGTAGACCAGCACCGATACAGTGTCTATTCCGGCGGAGTTGAGGCTTTTCGCCATGTCCCGGGCGACATGGACCGGACGCGGCCAGAGCAACCTCGCCGCTTCGCCGGAGGTCGCGATGGCCCGTGCCAGTCCCTCGGCGTCTCCCGGGCCGGCGCGCGTGGAAAACCCTGCGGCGCGGGCCGCAGCCTCCGTCCTCGTCCCGACGCACCAGGCCCTGCCCCGGCCTCCCGGCGTCAGCCGTGCGAAAGCCGCGACGGCGTTCTCCGAGGTGAAGACGAGGTCGCGGCCGTCGTCGGGCAAAGGACCGGGATCGAGGAACCGAATTTCGGTCAGCGGCGAGACGATAACCGGCCAGTCGGCCCCGAACCGGTCGCGAAAGGCGTCCGAAAAGCGCCGCGACTGCGCTTCGGGCCGGGTCAGGAGCAGGATCGGCCGGTGTGATTCCAAGGCGCCCTCGGGATTGTGCGGCTCTCCTGCCGGTGTTACCTGCCTGCTATGCCTCACGCAACCGATGGCACGATGCGCGAACCGATCACGATCCTGGGCCTGGAAAGCAGCTGCGACGACACCGCCGCCGCCGTGGTCCGGTTGTCCGGCGGAAAGCCGGAGATCCTGTCCTCGGTCGTCTATGGCCAGACCGCGCTCCATGCCGATTTCGGCGGCGTCGTGCCCGAGATCGCGGCCCGCGCCCATGCCGAGAAGATCGACCTCTGCGTCGAGGACGCGCTGGAGGCGGCGGGCGTGGCCCTTGGCGCCATCGACGCGGTCGCGGTGACGGCTGGGCCGGGGCTGATCGGCGGCGTGCTGGCCGGCGTGATGTGCGCCAAGGGGATCGCGGCGGGGACGGGTCTGCCGCTCGTCGGCGTCAACCACCTTGCCGGTCATGCGCTGACGCCGCGGCTCACCGACGGGCTGTCCTTTCCCTACCTGATGCTCCTCGTCTCGGGCGGCCACTGCCAGTTCCTGATCGCCCATGCGCCCGACCGGTTCACCCGGCTCGGCGGCACGATCGACGACGCGCCAGGCGAGGCCTTCGACAAGACCGCGAAGCTCCTCGGCCTGCCGCAGCCCGGTGGCCCGGCGGTCGAGGCAGCGGCGCGCGCGGGCGATCCCGCGCGCTTCACCTTTCCGCGGCCGCTCCTTGACCGGCCGGGCTGCGATCTGTCGTTTTCCGGGCTGAAGACTGCGCTCCTGCGCGCCCGCGACGCGGTGGTCGCCGAGAAGGGCGGTCTGACCGAGCAGGACCGCGCCGATCTCTGCGCCGGGTTTCAGGCTGCGGTGTCCGAGGTTCTGGCCGAGAAATCGCGCCGCGCCATCGCGGAGTACCTGGCGCTGGATCCGGCCGAGCCGGTCTTGGCGGTGGCGGGCGGCGTCGCCGCGAATGGCGCGATTCGGGCTGCATTAGAGACTGTTTCGGCGAAAAGCGGGCTGCGCTTCACGGCCCCGCCCCTGGCGCTTTGCACCGACAATGCGGCAATGATCGCCTGGGCGGGGATCGAGCGGTTCCGGCTCGGGCTCATCGACGATGCCGATCTGGTGGCGCGGCCGCGCTGGCCGCTCGATCAGAGTCAGCCTGCGCTGATCGGTTCGGGAAAGAAGGGGGCGAAGGCATGACGATCGCGGTTCTAGGAGCCGGTGCTTTCGGCACGGCACTTGCGGTCGCGCTGGCGCGCCATGGCGCCAGGGTCATGCTCTGGGCGCGCGATGCGGATCAGGTCGCGCGGATGCAGGCGGACCGGATGAACGCCCGCCGCCTGCCCGGTGTGAGCTTTCCGAAGCCACTGGAGGTGACCGCCGATCTGGCGGCGACCGAAGCGGCCGATATCGTGCTCCTCGCAGTGCCGATGCAGCAGACCGCCGGGCTTCTTGCCGCCGAGGCGCGACGGCTCGACGGCCGCGCGCTTGTCGCCTGCGCCAAGGGGATCGACCTCGTCTCGGGGCGGGGTCCGACCGCGATCATCGCCGAGACCTGCCCTTCGGCGCTTCCCGCCGTGCTGACCGGGCCGAGTTTCGCCGCCGATATCGCCCGCGGCCTGCCAACAGCGCTGACGCTCGCCTGCGCCGACGACGCGCGCGGCGCGGTATTGCAGGCGGCGCTGGCGACGCCGGTGCTCAGGCTCTACCGCAGCACCGACTGCACGGGCGCCGAGCTGGGCGGTGCGCTCAAGAACGTCATCGCCATCGCCGCCGGCGTGGTGATCGGCGCCGGGCTCGGCGACAGCGCCCGCGCGGCGCTGATGACCCGCGGCTTCGCCGAGATGAACCGGCTCGCGCTGGCGCTCGGGGCACAGGCCGAGACGCTTGCCGGGCTCTCGGGTTTCGGCGACCTGGTGCTGACCTGCACCTCGACGCAGTCGCGCAACTTCCGCTTCGGCCATGCGCTCGGCGCGGGCGAGGCCTTCGACGCCGCGACCACCGTCGAAGGCGCCGCGACGGCCAAAGCAGTGTCTGTTCTCGCCGAAAAGCACCGACTCGACCTCCCGGTCGCGGCCATGGTCGCGGCCCTCGTCGACAACCGGATCTCGGTGCCCGACGCCGTTTCCGCCCTGCTCTCCCGTCCCCTCAAGAAGGAATGACCATGCTCTTTGCCGTGATCTGCCGCGACAAGCCCGGCCACCTGCAGACCCGCCTCGATACCCGCACCGCGCATCTCGGCTATATCGAGCAGACCGGCATCGTGAAGATGGCCGGACCGCTCATCGAGGCGGGGGAGATGCGCGGTTCGCTGATCGTTCTGGAGACCGACAACCTCGCGGCAGCAGAGGCCTGGGCCGCGGGCGACCCCTACAAGGCGGCGGGGCTCTTCGACAGCGTCGACGTGATCGAGTGGAAGAAGGTGATCGGCTGATGGCCTACTGGCTCTTCAAGTCCGAGCCCGACACCTGGAGCTGGGACCAGCAGGTCGCCAAGGGCGCTGCCGGCGAGGAATGGAACGGCGTGCGCAACTATCAGGCCCGCAACAACATGCGGGCGATGAAACTCGGCGATCTCGGGTTCTTCTACCACTCCAACCAGGGCAAGGAGATCGTCGGCATCGTCGAGGTCTCGGCCGAGAGCCATCCCGACAGCACCACCGACGATCCTCGCTGGGACTGCGTCGACATCCGCGCGGTGAAGCCGCTGGCCCGGCCGGTCACGCTGGAGCAGGCGAAGGTCGAGCCGCGGCTGGCCGAGATGGTGCTGGTGAACAACACGCGGCTCTCGGTTCAGCCGGTGGCCGAGGCGGAGTGGAAGGTGATCTGCGAGCTTGGCGGGCTATAGACCGCGGGCGTTTTCCCCGGCATCATGCGGGCAGGGGAAAATGCGCGAAAGGTCAAAGGGATGGCTTTCTTCAGTGTGATCGTCGCGGCGGCCGCGGCCTATGCGTTCGGCGCCTTCTGGTACATGAAATGGTCGAGCCAGTGGGTGGCCGCGACCGGGATCAGCGTCGATGCCGACGGCAGGCCGCGCAACAAGAGCGTCGTGCCCTATATCATCGCCGGCATCGCGATGCTGGCCGTCGCGGGCATGATGCGGCACATGTTCGGAATGGCCGGGATCGACACGCTCATCAAGGGCCTGGTCTCTGGTTTCGGGCTCGGCACCTTCGTAGCGCTGCCCTGGATCGTCGTGAACTACGCCTATGCCGACCGGCCGCGGCAGCTGATCTATATCGATGGCGGCTATGCGGTGATCGGCTCGACCATCATCGGCGCGGTGCTCGGCCTGTTCTGAAACGACGAAGGGCCCCGGCCACCCGACCGGGACCCTCCTCCACCCCAGTGCACCCCTGCACCGTGCGAAACTGAAAAGGTCTCGGCCGTCCTGGCCTGTAGTTGAGACCCTAGATGGCGTCGCGGATTCGGGCAAGTTCCGAATGTCGACAATATCGTTCAAAACCAGCGCGTTACGGTCAGGTTCGCTTAACGGATCGGCGCGCGTCAGGCGTAGACGGCTTCCTTGCCGAAGTGCTTGACGAGCATGTAGTAGACGACGGCCCGGTACTTGTTGGTCTCCGAACGCCCATAGGTGTCGATCACGGCGTTGATCGCATCCATGAGATGCGGCCCGTCGCCCAGCCCGAGCTTCTTGACCAGGAAGTTGTTCTTGACGGTTTCCAGCTCACCCGCCTGTGTAGCGGCCACGGTCGAGGCATCGGCATCGTAGATCGCGGGTCCGCACCCGATGGTGACCTGTTCGAGAAGCGCCATGTCCGGCACCATGCCGCACTTGGTCTTCAGATCTTCCGCATACGTGGCAATCAACTCGTCGCGTCTGCCCATGGCCATCTCCGCTCTTGCAAATCCGGTATGATATTCCGGGTCATGGCCCCCCGGGGAAGCCGCCCGCGCGGAGGTTAGCGTCGAATGGGCCGTGCGGGCAAAGAAATTTTCCCGAATCGCGAAATGACGGAACGGAACTTCGGTCAGAGACGCGAAAACCGGAACAATGTCACGGGAGGAAAGGGGGCCGGAACCGGCCCCCTTCGGTGGTCAGTAGCGGTAATGGTCCGATTTGAACGGGCCAGCGACGGTGACGCCGATATAGTCGGCCTGCTCCGGACGCAACTCGGTCAGCTTGACGCCGATCTTGGCCAGATGCAGCCGCGCGACCTTCTCGTCGAGGTGCTTGGGCAGGATGTAGACGCCGGGCTTGTAGTCCTTGCCCTTGGTCCAGAGCTCGATCTGCGCCAGCACCTGGTTGGTGAAGCTCGCCGACATCACGAAGCTCGGATGTCCGGTGGCGTTGCCGAGGTTGAGGAGCCGCCCCTCGGAGAGAAGGATGATCCGATTGCCCGAGGGCATCTCGATCAGGTCCACCTGGTCCTTGATGTTGGTCCACTTGTGGTTCTTCAGGCTTGCCACCTGGATCTCGTTGTCGAAATGGCCGATGTTGCCGACGATCGCCATGTCCTTCATCTCGCGCATGTGCTCGATGCGGATCACGTCGCGGTTGCCGGTCGTGGTGATGAAGATGTCGGCGGTCGAGACGACATCCTCCAGCAGCACCACCTCGTAGCCGTCCATCGCCGCCTGCAGGGCGCAGATCGGGTCGATCTCGGTCACCTTCACCCGAGCCCCGGCGCCGCGAAGCGAGGCGGCCGAGCCCTTGCCGACGTCGCCGTAGCCGCAAACGACCGCGACCTTTCCGGCCATCATCGTGTCGGTGGCGCGGCGGATACCGTCCACCAGCGATTCCTTGCAGCCGTACTTGTTGTCGAACTTCGACTTGGTGACGCTGTCGTTGACGTTGATCGCCGCGAAGGGCAGGAGGCCCTTCTTGTGCAGGTCATAGAGCCGGTGGACGCCGGTCGTCGTCTCCTCGCTCACGCCCTTGATCGCGTCGCGCTGCTTGGTGAACCAGCCGGGGCTTTCCTCGAGCCGCTTGCGGATCTGGTTGAAGAGGCAGACCTCCTCCTCCGATCCGGGCGTCTCGATCAGGTGGGTCTCACCGTTCTCGACCCGCGCGCCCATCAGGATGTAGAGCGTCGCGTCGCCGCCGTCGTCGAGGATCATGTTGGCTGTGCCGTCCGGGAACCGGAAGATCTGGTCGGTATAGGCCCAGTAGTCCTCCAGCGTCTCGCCCTTGACCGCGAAGACCGGCACGCCGCTTTCGGCGATTGCCGCGGCGGCGTGGTCCTGGGTCGAGAAGATGTTGCACGAGGCCCAGCGCACCTCGGCGCCGAGCGCGGTCAGCGTCTCGATCAGCACCGCGGTCTGCACGGTCATGTGCAGGCTGCCGGCGATCCGCGCGCCGGCGAGCGGCTTCGCGGCGCCGAATTCCTCGCGCAAAGCCATCAGGCCCGGCATTTCGGTCTCGGCGATGTCGAGCTCCTTGCGGCCGTAGCCGGCAAGCGAGATGTCCCTGATGATGTAATCCTTGGCCATGCGCGTTTCTCCGGGAAAATTCGAGTTGGCGGTCAGATAGCACCGCGCGGGCCGGGCGGCAATCAATGCCCTGACCCGTGCGCCCACAATCCCGGAATGGCCGCGGAGAGGTTTGCGCCGTCAGCCCGACGCCGGTTCGGCGTCGTCGGCCGCATCGGCGGCGGAGGGTGGCGTGAGTTGCCAGTACTCTCCTGAGGCAACGAGACAGCTCATGCCGTTCGGGCGCGTAATGATGATCGAAAAGGTGCCGGTCTCGGCCGAACTCCACAATTCGACGAGCCGCTTGGAGCTCTGCAGCCCGGCGCCTGTCAGGCTCTCGCTGTATTTGCGCGACAGGGTTTCCGTCATCTCGTCGCGGTCGGCGCAGGAGAGCTGCGACTGCGCGAGGGCCGGGGGCGCCATCGCGGCGGCGCCGAGGATCATGGCCGAGGTGAAGATGCGTTTGAACATGGCGTTTCCTTTCCGTTTCCGGCGGTCCGCCATGCCGGGCGGCGCCGCCCGCGTTGCAGAATGCTGTGAAGGAGAGATATGGGTGATGCACCGTCGTCGCCATTAACGACGCGACACAATTCCGCGACCCCGCGCGAGCGGGCCCGACCGACAAGGACCGAAGACCGATGCCCCCGAAACCCGCCCGTGCCTGGCAACGCATGCTGTCGGGCCGCCGGCTCGACCTTCTCGACCCGACGCCGCTCGACGTGGAGATCGAGGACATCGCGCATGGCCTCGCCTTCGTCGCGCGCTGGAACGGCCAGACGGTCGGCGATTTTCCCTATTCGGTGGCCGAGCATTCGCTGCTGGTCGAGGAGATCTTCGCCCGTGCGAATCCCGGCATCGCGGCGCGCTGGCGGCTGGCGGCGCTTTTGCATGATGCGCCGGAATATGTCATCGGCGACATGATCAGCCCGGTGAAGGCCGCCGTCGGGCCCGGTTACGAGGCGCTGGACGAGCGGCTGTCCGTCGCCGTGCATCTGCGGTTCGGCCTGCCGGGCGAGCTTCCCGCCGCGATAAAGACGGCGATCAAGCATGCCGACCGACTCTCGGCCTGGCTCGAAGCCGTGCAGATAGCCGGCTTTTCCCGCGCCGAGGCCGACCGTTTCTTTGGCGTGCCCGATGCGATGACGGTGCGGGGCCTGTCGATCCGGCTCCGCCCGCCGGTCGAGGTGCGTGCCGAGTTCATCGCCCGGCACGCGGCCTTGATGAAGGAAGTGTTTGCCTGACACCTCACCGCCAAAGCCCGATGTCGCGCATCAGGTGGTCGTCGAGATCGGCGAGTTCCCGGCGCAGACGGCGGCGCTCGGCATCGCGGTCACGAGTCGACGGGCCGCGGTTCTGGAACGTAGCGATGCGGAAGGTATCTGCAAGAACGGTTAACATTTTTTTGTCCTCCGACTGGATTTGATGGAGAGAAAATAGCTATTATGAGGGAAAACAGCGAGTCAGAAGGATTTCTGATCTGTTAGTAGAGCTATCATATGCCTGATCTGGACTGGCTTCATTTCCCGCCGCTTCCGGCGCTTCGCGCCTTCGAGGCGACCGCCCGGCTCGGCGGTTTCAGCGCGGCGGCGCGGGCACTCAACGTCACCCATGCCGCGGTGGCCCAGCAGGTGCGCGCGCTTGAGGCGCATCTCGACCTTGCCCTCCTGCGCCGCGACGGGCGGGCGGTCGCGCTGACCGAGGACGGCGCCCGGCTGGCCGCTTCGCTGTCGGAGGGGTTCGGCGCGATCCAGGCCGTCCTGGAAGAACTGCGCGAAGGCGGGGCGGATCGCCCGGTGACGGTGACGCTCACCCCGACCTTCGCGAGCAACTGGCTGATGCCGCGGCTCGGTCGGTTCTGGTCCGAGCACCCTGAGGTCGCGGTCTCGCTCCGCCCCGATCCGCGTGTTCTCGACCTCCGGCGCGAGCGGATCGACTTCGGCATCCGTTTCGGCGAGGGCAGCTGGCCCGGTGTCGAGGCGACCTACCTCACCTCGGCGCGCTACATCGTCGTCGGGGCGAGCAGGCTGTTTCGCGGCCCCGGGCCGCTGAGCCTTGAGGAGATGTCGCGGCTACCGTGGATCCTCGAACCGGACTGGCCGGAACAGCGGCAGTGGATCGCCTGCTGCACCGGGCTCGATCCCGACCGGCTGAACATCACCGAATTCGCCACCGAGGAGCTTGCCCTCTCGGCGGCACGACAGGGATACGGGCTGCATATAACGAGCGCGGCACTTGTCGAATCCGATCTGCGCGCCGGCGAGATGCGGATCGCCGTCGAGACGGAGGACGACAATCCGGGCTATTACATCGTGACGCCGCCGGGCCCGCTGCGGCGCCCGGCACGGATTTTCATGCGCTGGTTGCTGGCGAATGTTTAAATCGCGAGATCATCGAGCGATTTGCCGGCCTTGAGCGCGGCTTCGACCCAGCGCGGCCGGCGTCCGCGTCCGGTCCAGGTTTCCGAACGGTTTTCCGGATTGGCGTATTTCGGCTGGGCGGGTTTTCTTTTCTTGACCGGCTCCACCTCGACCAATTCGGAAAGCGAGAAGCCCATGGCCTGGGCCTGTTCCTTGATCGCGGCAAGCGCCTCGCGCTTCTTGCGCTCCTCGTAATCGTCGATCTTTTTCGTGACCTGCGCCTGAAGGGCCTTGAGCTCTTTCAGCGACATTGTATCGAGATCAGTTTTCACGGAGACGCTCCCTAGTTTCTATTCACGTATTCGGGCCAGATGGGATGGATCCCCGATATACCTTGATCGGTACTAGCGCCTTATTCGTTGCGTTTCCAGTTTATTTAGGGCTGCGTTTCGCCAATATCCTCTGAAGCGTGCGCCGATGCATGCTCAGCCGCCGCGCGGTTTCGGAGATATTGCGGTCGCAAAGCTCGTAAACGCGTTGAATATGTTCCCAGCGGACGCGGTCCGCGGACATCGGATTTTCCGGCGGCGGCGGATGGCTCTCGCTGCGCGACAGCAGCGCGTTGGTAATGTCATTGGCGTCGGCGGGTTTCGACAGGTAATCGACCGCGCCGATCTTCACCGCAGCGACCGCCGTCGCGATCGCGCCATATCCGGTCAGCACCACGACCCGGCAATCGGGCCGCCGCTCGCGCAGGACTTCCACGACGTCGAGCCCGTTGCCATCACCGAGCCTCAGATCGACGACCGCGAAGGCCGGCGGGCGGGACTGGGCGATGGCACGGCCCTCGGCAACGCTTTCGGCGGTTTCGGGTCGAAAACCACGCTTCTCCATCGCGCGCGCCAAGCGGCTGACGAAGGGCGCATCATCGTCGACCAGGAGCAGCGTCCGGTCGGGTCCAAGTTCGTCAAGGTCGTCTTCGGCCATGGTTTCCCCGCATTCGGTTTCACCCGGTTCTAGGGTGTCCGGCGGCGGTGGTCAATTTCACTCCCGCGCGGCCTCGATGAAGCAGGTGGTCCGGCTCGCGATGTCCTCGGGCGTATCGTCGCGCGAGAAAAAGTCGACAAAGCCGATTTCCGGCAGCATCAGATAGGTCTGGGTCATATGATCGACCAGATAAAAGTCGTCGCCGGTACTGTCGGGAACCTTGAAATAAGTACGGTAGCTCTTGGCGACCGTGTTGATTTGTTCATCGGTTCCGGTAAGGCCAATCATTCGCGGATGAATATAATCGGTCCATTCCTTCAGAACCTCGGGCGTGTCGCGCTTCGGGTCGACGGAGATCATGACCGGGGTGACCTCGTATCCCATCTCCTCGAGGATATCGACGGCTTCGGCATTTCGCCCGGTATCGGCCGGGCAGATATCCGGGCAGAAGGTATATCCGAAATAGACGAGGCTCGGTTTCGTGAGAACATCGCGCTCGGTCACGCTGCGCCCGTCCTCGTCGGTCAGGGTGAACGCTCCACCGATCGCCGCGGCGCCGCCGGAGATCCGGCTCTCCCGGCAGGCCTCGAACCGATCGGTGCCATTCACGGTGACCGCATAGATCGCGACCAATCCGATCGCCACGGCAGAGACCGCCGCTGCGGCGTAGGTTCTGGTCGATATCGGCATCTCGTTCCCCCGGTTTGAGCGGCGCCATTGATCGCGCATCCGGCGCCGACTATCAATCGGTAGCGTCGGAATGCGACAACAGGACCCGTGATGACCCAGCCGGACCCCGGCACCCCGACGCAAAGTCCCGGACCCGACCGCATGGAGCGCATTGCCCACAGCGACTGGGTTCGGCTCACCACCCTCGTCCTCCTGCGCTGGACCGCGGTCTTCGGCCAGGCCGCGGCGCTGCTGGTCGCGTGGAAATACTACAGCATCGACCTCGACCTCGGGCTTTGCTTCGCGGTGGTCGGCTCGGCCGTCGTCGTCAACCTCGCGGCGATCTCGATCTATCCGCGCAACAAGCGCCTGACCGAAACCGAGGCGGCGCTGACGCTCCTGTTCGACACCTCGCAACTCGCGCTGCTGCTGTTTCTCACCGGCGGGCTCAACAATCCCTTCGCGCTCCTGATCCTCGCACCGGCGACGATCGCGGCGACGGCGCTGCAGACCCGCGCGACGGTCTTCATCGGGATCGTCACGATCGCGCTCGTGACCCTGATCGCCTTCGTGCACATGCCGCTTCGGACGATCTACGGCAGCCCGGTCGTGGTTCCGCCGATCTTCGGCTTCGGCTTCTGGCTCGCCATCGTCATCGGCGTGGTGTTCCTCGGCCTCTACGCGCGCCGCATCGCCTCCGAGATCCATTCGATGGGCGATGCGCTGCTTGCCGCCCAGATGGCACTGGCCCGGGAGCAGAAGCTGACCGATCTCGGCGGAGTCGTCGCCGCGGCCGCGCACGAACTGGGCACACCGCTCGCCACGATCAAGCTCGTCAGCACCGAGCTTGCGGAAGAACTCGCCGACAGGCCGGAACTGCGTTCGGATGCCGAGCTGATCCGCCAACAGGCGGACCGCTGCCGCGACATCCTGCGGTCGATGGGCCGGGCCGGGAAGGATGACCTGCATCTGCGCAGCGCGCCGCTCGCCGCGGTGCTGCGCGAGGCCGCCGAGCCGCATCTCGGCCGGGGCAAGACCCTGGCGTTCGACATCGGCGACGACCCGCAGGCGGACCCGCACCAACCGGTGATCGCGCGCCGGCCCGAGATCATTCACGGCCTGCGCAACCTGATCCAGAACGCGGTCGATTTCGCGCGCGAGCGCGTCTGGGTCGACGCGTCTTGGACCGATCAGACCGTGACCGTGCGGATCGCCGACGACGGCGACGGCTTTCCGCCCCATCTCATCGGCCGCATCGGCGATCCCTTCATGCGCCATCGGCGCGACGAGATCCGGGCCCAGCGGCCGGAATACGACGGGATGGGCCTCGGGCTCTTCATCGCCAAGACACTGCTCGAACGGACCGGCGCCCGGCTGCGCTTCGCCAACGGCGCCGATCCGTTCCTGTCGGAGGACGAGCGCCCGGCCCGGAGCGGCGCCGTCATCGAGGTGACCTGGCCCCGATCGCGAATCGAGGCGGCCCGCTCCGGCGGGCTCGGGGAGAACCGGCGGATCGATACCTAACACTCGCCACCAATTCGCCCAATGGTTGCAGTATTAACGCCTCTTTGACGCATTAGGCGAAGTGTAACCAAGAGAGAAAGGTTCTCCGGGGAAGAAGCGAGTTGGTGATGATTGAACTGTTTGCCCAGGCTGCCATCCTCTTTGCAACATCACTCGGTTCGGCCGTCGCCGCGTTGCTCTTGTTGTCGTTTCTTCCTCAGCGCCGCAACCCGGCGTCCAGCCTGTCCGGGAATATCCGCGCGCTCGAGCAGGCGGTGTTCCTGTTTGCCGATGACGAACTGATCGATTCGACCCGGTCCGCGCGCGATCTGCTGAAGGCGATTCCGGGTTCAGGCACGGAATGGCAGCGCCTGCACACATTCCTCTCGCAGCGGGTCGACGGCATCGACGACGCTTTCGCCAGCCTGCCTGACCGAGGGGAGGTCGAACTCGAGAGCCGTGGCGAAGCCGAGATCCGCGTCTCTGCGGAATGGCTTGACGGGGTGACGCGCGTGACGATCACCGATCTTTCCGCCGAAGGCCAAAATGTCGTCGTGGATGCGTTGAGCCATCGCGCGGAGCGCCAGGAACTGGAGGCTCTGCGCGAGACTCTCGCGGCCGCGCCAATGCCGGTCTGGCGCACGACAGCCGAGGGCGCGGTCAACTGGGCTAACCCGGCCTATCTCGACCGGATCACCGAGCAGCGCGGGGTCGAGAAAGGCGGCCTGACCTGGCCGCTGCCGCCGCTCTTCGCCGCCGCCACGGCGGAGACGCACGAACCGAGGCGTCATAAGCTGTCCACCGGCACCGGAAAATCCATGCGCTGGTACGAGTGCCACAGCGTTCCGGCCGCGACCGGCACGCTGAACTTCGCCCTTCCTGCCGATCGCGAGGTGAGGGCTGAATCTTCCCTGCGGGAGTTCCTGCAAACCCTCACCAAGACCTTCGCGCATCTTCCGATCGGCCTCGCGGTTTTTGACCGCAAGCGCCAGCTCGCGCTCTTCAACCCGGCGCTCGTGGACCTGACCTCGCTCGGCGTCGACTTCCTGTCGGCGCGACCGTCGCTCGTCTCCTTCCTCGACCGCCTGCGCGAAGCGCGCGTGATTCCCGAGCCGAAGGACTACCACGGCTGGCGCCAACAGATGTCGGAACTGGAGAAAGCTGCCGAATCCGGGCTGTACGAGGACACCTGGACCCTGCCTTCGGGCCAGACCTACCGGGTTACCGGTCGTCCGCATCCCGACGGCGCCGTTGCCTTCCAGATCGAGGATATCAGCTCCGAGATCGCTCTGACGCGCCACTTCCGATCCGAGGTGGCGCTCGGCCAATCGGTCGTCGACACTCTGCGCGAGGCGATCGCGGTCTTTTCGACAGCCGGTGAGCTGATCCTGTCGAATGCCGCCTACGATCGGCTCTGGGGCGTCGAAACCGGTTCGACGCTCGGCACCCCCACGATCGCGGACTCGAGACGGATCTGGCAGGGACGCTCGGAGCCGACGCCGGTCTGGGGCGAGATCCGCGACTTCGTCGGCGCGATCGGCGAACGCACCGTCTGGTCGGCGGAGATTAGCCTTGCCGGAGGAGCGCTGCTCGGCTGCCGCTGCGTGCCGCTCGCCGGCGGCGCGACGCTTGTCGGCTTCGTGCGCAGGGAGGACGACGGGGCGGGAGGACGACCGCGCGAGGGCGGCAGGGCCTCGGTCGCGGCGCTCGATCTCGCCACGCTCTGACGCCGCCGCAATCGCCTTGCGGGCCGGCCGCCAGCCGGTAAAAGTCGGCGCATGACCGATGCCCGACCCGATCCCGCAGCTGCGACCATGATCCTGCCGACACCGGAGGCGACGACCGCGCTTGCCGAATCGCTGGGCAAGCAGCTCGGACCCGGCGACGTGATCCTGATCGAGGGGCCGATCGGCGCCGGAAAATCCCATTTCGCCCGCAGCCTGATCCAGGCGCGCCTGCGCGCTGCCGGACGGATCGAGGATGTTCCGTCACCGACCTACACGCTCGTCCAGGTCTACGAGGTGGACGGCACCGAAATCTGGCACGCCGACCTCTATCGCCTGACCGCGCCGGAGGAGGTTGCGGAACTCGGGCTTGACGAGGCGTTCGAGACCGCGATCTGCCTCGTCGAATGGCCCGACCGGCTGGGCGATTATCGTCCCGGCAGTGCCCTGACCCTGCGGCTTTCACCCTTGCCCGAAGGAGAGACCCGACGGGCATGCCTCTCGGCATCCGGTCCGCGATGGGCTCCGGTTCTGGCTCGGCTCGCGCTGGCCAAGGCAGACCGGCATGGCTGACCGCGCGGATCTCACCCAACGGTTCCTCGCCGCCGCAGGCTGGGATGGCGCGGACCGATCCGCCCTCGCCGGCGACGCCTCGGCCCGGCGCTATGAACGGTTGCGGCTGGACGGCCGCCCCGCCGTGCTGATGGACGCGCCGCCCGAGCGCGGCGAAGGCACCGAGCGCTTTGCGCGGATGGCGGACTGGCTTTCGGGTCAAGGTTATTCCGCCCCGGTAATCCTCGCAGCCGATCACGGCGCTGGGTTCCTGCTCCTCGAAGATCTCGGCGACGCGCTCGTGGCGCGGCTCGTGGCGGAAGATCCGGCGCGGGAGCGCCCGCTCTACACGGCGGCGACCGATTTCCTCACCGACCTCCACCGCCACGCCCCGCCGGACTTCGTCGCGCCGCTCGACGGCCCGGCGCTGGCGGCACTGGTGACGCTCACCCCGCGCTGGTATCTGCCCGGCATCGGCGCGGCCGAGACGCCGGCCGCGTTGGCGCTGCCGGAGCAGATCGCGGAAACGTACCGCCGCCTCGCCGACCCTGCCTTGGTCACCGCGCTCCGCGACTTCCACGCCGAGAACCTGATCTGGCTGCCCGAGAGGCAGGGCCACGCCCGGCTCGGCCTCCTCGACTTCCAGGACGCGGTCGCGGCGCATCCGGCCTACGATCTCGTCTCGCTGCTGCAGGACGCCCGCCGCGATGTGTCGCCCGAGACTGAGACGGCGATGCTCACCCGCTACACCTCCGCGACCGGGCGCGACGCCGACCAGTTCGCCGCCGTCTACGCCCTTCTTGGCGCCCAGCGCGCGCTCAGGATCGTCGGCGTCTTCGCCCGGCTGACGCTGCATTTCGGCAAGCCGCATTACCTCGGCTACCTGCCCCGCGTCTGGGGCTACCTGCAGCGCAACCTCGCCCATCCCGCGCTGGCGGACCTCGCTCGGACGGTGGCCGAGGCGCTGCCCGAACCGACCCCGGAGCGTGTGCAAAGGATCAAGGACCAATGCGGCAGCTACCCGACGCCCTGATGCTCTTCACCGCCGGCCTTGGCACGCGGATGCGCGCGCTGACCACGACCCGGCCGAAGCCTCTGATCGAGGTCGCCGGACGGGCGCTCGTCGACCATGCGCTCGCGCAGGCCGACGGCGCCGGGATCGGGCGCATTGTCGCAAATCTCCATTACCTACCCGGCCAGATCCGCGCCCATCTCGCCCACCGGCCGGATTTGCGGTTTTCGGACGAAACAGAGACGATCCTGGAGACCGGCGGCGGGCTTCGTCACGCGCTGCCGCTGCTCGGTCCCGGCGCGGTCTTCACGCTCAATACCGATGCGGTCTGGACCGGGCCGAACGCGCTCGCCCGGCTTCGTGCAGGCTGGGATCCGGGGCAGATGGACGGGCTCCTGCTGGTCGTGTCGCGGGAGCGGGCGACGGGCCATACCGGACCCGGCGACTTCGGCCTCGATGCCGAGGGGCGGCTCAGCCGCGGCCAGGGCTTCGTCTATACCGGGGCGCAGATCCTCAAGCCCGACGGCCTCGCGGAAATCCCGGACCAGGTGTTCTCTCTGAACCGGCTCTGGGACCGGATGCTCGCCGAAGGCCGGCTCTACGGTGCAGTCCATGATGGCGGCTGGTGCGATGTAGGGCGGCCAGAGGCGATCCCGCTTGCCGAGGCGCTTCTCAACGAGGTGGCACGCGATGTTTGAGCCTTCCGCCACACCGCGCCTCTTCGGCCTGCCGCCCGGTGCCGACTTTCCCGCGGCCCTCGTCTCCGGCCTCGTCGCGAAGATGGCGGATCAGCCGCCTGCGGCGATGGCGCGGGTCACGCTCTACCTCAACACCGGGCGGATGCTGCGCCGGGTCCGGGCCGAGTTCGACCGCCACGGCGCCCGGTTCCTGCCGCGGCTGCGGCTCGTCACCGATCTCGGCCGCGATCCCCTCGCCGGGCTGCCGCCGCCGGTTCCGGCGCTGCGGCGGCGGCTGGAGCTGGCGCAGCTCGTCGCGGGCCTCCTCGCGCGGCAACCCGACTTCGCCTCCGGCACCGCCGCGATCGACCTCGCCGACAGCCTCGCCCGGCTGATGGCGGAGATGCAGGGCGAGGGCGTCGCGCCCGCTGTTTTGGAAGCGCCGGACCTCGCCGAAAACCATGCCGCGCACTGGGAACGGAGCCTCGCCTTCATCCGCATCGTCGCGCGCTATTTCGCCGATGACGCGGTGCCGGACGCAGAGGCGCGGCAACGCCGTATCGTGGAGGCGCTGGCCGAACGCTGGGCGAAGGCGCCGCCCGAGGACCCGGTCCTGATCGCGGGATCGACCGGCTCGCGCGGCGCGACGCTCGCGCTGATGGCGGCGGTGGCGCGGCTGCCGCAGGGCGCGGTGGTGCTGCCCGGCGTCGATTTCGACATGACGGACGCGGCCTGGAACAGTCTCTCTTACGGCCGAATTCCGGCCGAGGACCATCCACAATACCGGTTCCTGAAACTCGTTGAAACGCTCGGCCTGCCCCCCGGCGCGATCCGTTCCTGGCCCGGCGCCGCACCGGATCCTGCGCGCAACCGGCTGATCTCGCTCGCGCTGCGGCCCGCGCCGGTCACCGACCAGTGGATGGCGGAAGGCGCGAACCTCGGCCCCCTCGCGCCCACAGTGGAAAGGCTCTCGCTGATCGAGGCGCCCTCGCCGCGGGCCGAGGCGGTGGCGATCGCGCTCCGCCTGCGCAGGGCGGCGGAGGAGGGCCAGCGGGCGGCGCTGATCTCGCCCGACCGGATGCTAACCCGGCGCGTCGCGGCGGCGCTCGACCGCTGGGGGATCCTGCCCGACGACAGCGCCGGCCAGCCGCTCGCGCAATCCGCGCCGGGCCGGTTCCTGCGCCATGTCGCGGGGCTTCTCGGGCGGCGGCTCTCGGCCGAGGCGCTGCTGATCCTGCTCAAGCACCCCCTGACCGCGACCGGCTCGCATCTGCGCGGCGACCACCTGCGCTTCACCCGCGATCTGGAACTGAAGCTGCGTCGCAGCGGGCCGCCCTTTCCCGAAGGCGCCGATCTTCGCTCTTGGGCGGAGGCGCGCGGCGAGGCCGAGCGGATCGCCTGGGCCGACTGGATCGGCGGCTGGATCGCCGGGCTAGACGCGGGCAGAAAACGCCCGCTTTCGGCATGGACAGAGACGTTTCTGGCGCTCGCGGGCAAGATCGCGGCCGGTCCGGGCGGAAGCATCGGCGACAGCGAGCTCTGGCGCGAGGAGGCGGGCCGGGTCGCCCTCGCGGCGATGGAGGAGTTGCGGCGGGAGGCCAGGCATGGCGGCGACTACGGGCCGGCCGAGTTCGCCGACCTGATCGCCGCGCTCCTCGGTCAGGGCACGGTCCGCCGCATCGAGGGCACGCATCCCCTGATCGCGATCTGGGGCACGCTCGAGGCGCGGGTGCAGGGCGCCGATCTGGTGATCCTCGCCGGGCTCAACGAGGGCATCTGGCCGGCACTGCCCGCGCCCGATCCGTGGCTGTCGCGGCAGATGCGGCTGAAGGCCGGGCTTCTGTTGCCCGAACGTCAGGTCGGTCTCTCGGCGCACGACTTCCAGCAGGCGGTGGGCGCGCCCGAGGTGATCCTGTCGCGGTCGATCCGCGACGACGAGGCCGAAACCGTACCCTCGCGCTGGCTGGCGCGGCTGACGAACCTGCTCGACGGCCTGCCGGAGCAGGGCGGGAAGGAGGCCTTGGCCGATATGCGGGCGCGTGGCGCGGGCTGGCTTGGCCTTGCCGCCGCGCTCGAGGCGCCCGAGACCGCGACGGACCCCGCCCGTCGCCCGGCACCGCGCCCGCCGGTCGACGACCGGCCGCGTGAACTCGCGGTGACCGGGATCCGCACGCTCATCCGCGATCCCTACGCGATCTATGCCCGCTACATGCTCCGGCTGAAACCGCTCGACCCGCTGCGCGCCACGCCCGATGCCCGCCAGCGCGGCCAGGTGCTGCACCGGATCGTCGAGGAGTTCATCCGCAGCCGGCCCGAGGGTGAAACCGAAGTGGCCGCCCGCGCCCGGCTGATGGCGCTCGCCGAGACGATCCTCGGCGAGGAGATCCCCTGGCCCAGCGCGCAGCGGATCTGGCTCGCCAAGCTCGGCCGCGTCGCCGACAGCTTCGTCGCCGCCGAGTCCCGCCGCGAGGCGCGGGGCGTGCCGGTGATCCTTGAGAAGAAAGGCTCTGTTCCGCTCGAATCCGGCCGCTTCACGCTCAGCGCCAAGCCTGACCGGATCGACCTACTCGATGACGGAAGCGTGCATATCTACGACTACAAGACCGGTCGCCCACCGAGCGACAAGCAGGAGGAGGCGTTCGAGAAGCAGCTCCTGCTCGAAGCGGCAATGGCCGAACGCGGCGGCTTCGCCGATCTCGGCCCGCGCGCGGTCGAGGGGGCGACCTACATCTGGCTCGGCGGCGATGGCGGCGAGAAGCCCTCGAAGATCGACGACGCGGTGATTGCCCGGGCCTGGGCCGAACTTGAAAGGCTCATCGCCTCCTACCGCCGCCGCGAGACCGGATACGCCTCGCGCCGGGCGGTGTTCGAGGCGCGGCGCGACGGCGACTACGACCACCTCGCGCGGTTCGGCGAATGGGAGATGGGCGACGGGCCGGAACCGGAGGATGTCGGATGAGGCGCAACGACGCGAGCGAGGCCCAGGTCCGGGCCGCCGATCCGGCGCAATCGACCTGGCTTTCAGCCAATGCCGGCTCCGGCAAGACGCGGGTGCTGATCGACAGGGTGGCGCGGCTCCTGCTCGGGGGCACCGAGCCGCAGAAGATCCTCTGCCTCACCTATACCAAGGCGGCGGCGAGCGAGATGCAGAACCGGCTTTTCCAGCGGCTTGGCGGCTGGGCGATGCTGCCCGAGCCGGAGCTGCGTGAAGCACTTGGCGAGCTCGGTGTCGATGACAGGATCGACGCCGAGACGCTGGCCCGCGCGCGCCGGCTTTTCGCGCGCGCGATCGAGACGCCGGGCGGTCTGAAGATCCAGACGATCCACTCCTTCTGCGCCGCGCTTCTGCGCCGCTTCCCGCTCGAGGCGCGGATCTCGCCGGGCTTCGCCGAGCTTGACGATCGGGCGGCAAAGTTGATCCGCGAGGAGATCCTTGAAGAGCTTGCCGCCGGCGCGGATGTCGGGGCTGTCGATGCGATCACCGCGCATTTCTCGGGCGACGACCTCGCGGGCTTTCTCGCCGATTTGTGTCGGAACAGTGACGCTTTTTCTTCCCCGCTCGCCCGCGATGGGGCGCTCGCGCTTTTCGGTCTGCCGACGGAATTCGCGGCTGCCGACCTCGTGGCCGAGGCCTTTATGGGCGGCGAGGCCGAGGTCATCGCCGCGCTCGTGCCGCTGCTCGCCGCCAGCGGGCCGAAGGACGCGAAGGCGGGGCTGAAGCTCGCGGGCCTGTCGTTCGATCCGCCGGGTCTCGCGACGATCGAAGGGCTGGAAGGCGTGCTGCTTTACGGCAAGGACGCCAAGGCTGGCGCCTTCGCCGCGAAGATCGGCGATTTCCCGACCAAGGGCCTGCGCGAGGGCCCGGCGGCCGCGCTGATGCCGCGGATCGAGGCGCTGATGCGGCGCATCGAGGCCGGGCGCGACCGCCGGATAGCCCTTCTGGCGGCCGAGAAGACCGCGGCACTCCACCGGTTCGCCGCCGCCTTCCTGCCGCGCTATGCCCAGCGCAAGGCCGCCGCCGGCTGGCTCGACTTCGACGACCTCATCACGCGCGCCGCCTCCCTGCTCTCCGACCGCTCGGTCGCGGCCTGGGTGCTGTTCCGGCTCGACGGCGGCATCGACCACATCCTCGTCGACGAGGCGCAGGACACCAGCCCCGGCCAGTGGCAGGTGATCGAGCGGCTGGCCGAGGAGTTCACCGCCGGCGAGGGCGCGCGGGGTGCCGCGCGGACGATCTTCGTCGTCGGCGACAAGAAGCAGTCGATCTACTCCTTCCAGGGCGCCGATCTCACCGCCTTCGACGCGATGAAAGCGCATTTCGCGGCCAAGTACGCCGCCGTTTCCGTCGGCTTCCAGCAGCAGGAACTGATGCATTCCTTCCGCTCCTCGGACGCGATCCTGAGGGTCGTCGACCTTACGTTCGACGAGCGCGTCAACCGCGGGCTCGGCGGGTTCGCGAAGCATATCGCCTTCAACAGCGGCCTGCCGGGCCGGGTCGACCTCTGGCCGCCGGTGCCGAAGGCGGAAAAGCCCGAGCCCGAGCACTGGTACGACCCGACCGACATCCTGCCCGAGGACCACGAGACGGTGATCCTCGCCCGCCGCATCGCCGCCGAGATCCGGCGGATGATCGAGACCGGGGTGCAGATCGTCACGAAGGGTGCCGCGCGGCCAGTCCATGCCGGCGACTTCCTGATCCTCGTCCAGCGTCGCTCGGACCTCTTTCACGAGGTCATCCGCGCCTGCAAGGCCGAGGGTCTCGACATCGCCGGCGCCGACCGGCTGAAGATCGGCGGCGAGCTTGCGGTCAAGGATCTCTCCGCGCTCCTGCGCTTCCTCGCCACCCCCGAGGACGACCTGTCGCTCGCCGCCGCCCTGCGCTCGCCGCTCTTCGGCTGGTCGGAAGCCGAGCTTTACGACCTCGCGCATGGAAGGGGCGAGCGCGTCTTTCTCTGGACCGCGCTCCGCGAGCGCGGCGGCGATTTTCCCGAAACGCTCGCGGTGCTCGATGATCTGCGCAAGCGGACCGACTTCCTGCGGCCCTACGATCTCGTCGAGCGGATCCTGACCCGGCATGACGGGCGGCGGAAGCTGCTCGCCCGGCTCGGGGTCGAGGCCGAGGACGGGATCGACGCGCTCCTCAACCAGGCGCTCACCTTCGAACAGGCCGAGGCGCCGAGCCTCACCGGCTTCCTCGTCTGGCTCGAGGTCGACGAGGTGGAGATCAAGCGGCGGCTCGACACCGCCTCGAAGGCGATCCGGGTGATGACGGTGCATGGCGCCAAGGGGCTCGAAGCGCCGATCGTGATCCTGCCCGACACCGCGAAACGCCGTGACGAACTGCGCGACGAGATCCTGATCCTCGACGGCAGCCCGGTCTGGAAGACCCGCGACGCCGAAAGCCCGGCGGCGATCGGCGCGGAACGGGCGCGCCTGATCGAACGCCAGCGCGAGGAGCGGATGCGGCTTCTCTATGTCGCGATGACGCGGGCGGAGAACTGGCTCATCGCCTGCGGCGCCGGCGATGTCGGGCAGGGGGCCGAGAGCTGGTACGGGCTCATCGCCGATGCGGTGGAGAAGGCTGGCGGTGCGGTCCTGCCGGGTGGGGTGAAGCGGTTCGAGCATGGCACTTGGCCCGCGAATGCGGCACCTGACGCGGCCGAGGCCGAGCTGCGCCCTGTAATCCCCGGCTGGGCACGCGATCCCGCGCCGGTTCCGGCCGAGGCGGAGAAGCCGCTCTCGCCCTCCGGGCTCGGTGGCGCCAAGGCGCTTCCCGGCGAGGCGGGGCTCGACGAGGAGGCGGCGAAGCGCCGTGGCACCTTCCTACACCTCCTGCTCGAACACCTGCCGCTCTGGCCCGAGGCCGACTGGCCGGAGATCGCCGCCGCGCTTCTCGTCTCGGGTGAGGAACCGGGCGATCCGGGTGAAACAGAGACGCTTATGGCCGAAGCGAGCGGGGTTCTCGCCGCCCCCGGCATGGCGCCCCTGCTCGCCGCGGGCGCGCTCGCCGAGGTCGAGGTGACGGCGCGCCTGGCAGAGCTCGGCGGCCGCGTCGTGCATGGCACGATCGACCGGCTGCTCATCGAGCCCGACCGGGTGCTCGCGGTCGATTACAAGTCGAACGCCGTCGTGCCCGGCGCGCCGGATCTTGTTCCCGACGGAATCCTGCGCCAGATGGGCGCCTATGCCGCGATGCTCGGCCAGATCTATCCCGACCGGCGGATCGAGACCGCGATCCTCTGGACGCGGACCGGGCAGGTGATGCCGCTGCCTCCCGAGATCGTGAGGGAGGCGCTGCTCGCGACTACCATCCCTTGACGCGCTCCATAGGCGCCCATACTTTCTTGCGAACGCATTCCGAATTGGAGACTGAATATGGCCACCGTCGCCGTCACCGACGCCACCTTTGACTCCGAAGTCCGGCAGTCCGCCATCCCCGTCGTCGTCGATTTCTGGGCGGAATGGTGCGGCCCCTGCAAGCAGATCGGCCCGGCGCTCGAGGAGCTGTCGGAGCATTACGCCGGCAAGGTCAAGATCGTGAAGGTGAACGTGGACGAGAACCCTGATTCGCCGGCCCAGATGGGCGTGCGGGGGATTCCGGCGCTGTTCATGTTCAAGGACGGCCAGATCATCTCGAACAAGGTCGGCGCGGCCCCGAAGGCGGCGCTGCAGAACTGGATCGAATCCGCGATCTGATCCCGTCACCGGGACGGATCACGGGGGCGCCTTCGGGCGCCCTTTTCGTTGCGCCGGTTGCGGGCGGCGGGCCGTGCCGCCATATAGGACCGGACGAACGGAGGGCTTCGATGGCGGACGAGAAATTCCCCGGCTGGCACGGCACGACGATCATCGGCGTGCGCAGGGGCGGCGAGGTCGTTGTCGCGGGCGACGGGCAGGTGAGCCTCGGCCAGACCGTGATCAAGGGCACCGCGCGCAAGGTGCGGCGCCTCAGCCCCGGCGGCCGCGACGTGGTCGTGGGCTTCGCCGGCTCCACCGCAGATGCTTTCACGCTGCTGGAGCGGCTGGAGAAGAAGCTCGAAGCCGCGCCCGGGCAGCTCACGCGGGCTTGCGTCGAGCTGGCCAAGGACTGGCGCACCGACAAGTACCTTCAGAAGCTCGAGGCGATGCTGATCGTCACCGACGGCACGACGCTTCTCGTCGTCACCGGCGCGGGCGACGTGCTGGAGCCGGAACATGACGTCGCCGCCATCGGCTCGGGCGGCAACTTCGCGCTCGCCGCCGCGCGGGGGCTGATGGAGACTGATCTTTCCGCCGAGGAGATCGCGCGGAAGGCGATGGCGATCGCCGCAGATATCTGCGTCTACACCAACGGCAACCTCACCGTGGAGACGATCCGTGGCTGAGGAGCCGAAGACCTTCGGCCCGACCGACCTGCGCGCGGCCGTCGCCGCCGGGATCGTGACCGAGGCGCAGGCGGCGGCCGTGACCGCGCTCGCGCATGGCCGGGCGGGCAAGCGCAGGGCGCTGCCGGCGGAGGACGAGCCCTTCGAGTTCTTCAAGGGCTTCGCCGAGATCTTCGTCGCCTCCGGCCTTGCGATCCTGCTCGGCGGCCTCGGGCTGCTTCTCGGCGTGATCGGCGGCGTGACGATCCTGATCCTGATCCCGGCGATCATCGCCGCAGTGGCCTGGTGGATGGCCCGGTATTTCACGCTGAAGCGGCGGATGAACCTGCCGTCGATGGTGCTGATCAGTGCCTATTCCGGCGGAATCTATGTCTCGGCCCTGACGCTTCTCGGCCAGATGGACTTTGGGCTGAAGGGCGTGGCCTTCGCCTCGGCCGCCATCGCGGCGGGCGCCGCGGCGCTTTGGTTCCGCCGCTTCAAGCTGCCCTTTGCGATGTTCGTCTTCGGCGCCTTCGCCCTCATGGCGACCTACGCGCTCTTCACCCGCTACAACCCCGGCGGCGGCTTCGGCAACCTCGACGCCTGGGCTCAGAGCTTCTTGCCGCGGGCGAACCTCACCGCCGCGTCGCTCGTCTTCGGCATCGGCGCCTTCCTGGGCGCGATGTGGTTCGACATGAAGGACCCGCACCGGATCGGGCGGCATTCCGCGACCGCGTTCTGGCTGCACCTTCTGGCGGGCGCTGCGCTGGTGAACTCGATCGCCGGCAATATCTGGGGCGCGGGCGGCCCCGGGTCGATCCTGCCCACATCTGCGGCACTTCTGGTCTTCGCATTGATCGCGCTCGTCATCGACCGCCGCTCGATGCTGACGGCCGGCATCGTCTATATCGGCGCGGTGATCTACTGGGCGGTGGCGGGCGACGGCTTCGCAGATGCGATGGACTGGGCCAAGATCCTGATCATCCTCGGCTCCTTCTTTACCGTGCTCGGCACCTGGTGGGTGCCGCTCCGCGCCGCGCTGATGCGCGCGCTTCCCGCATTTCCCGGCAAGGACCGGCTGCCGCCTTACTCGGAGACCCCATGACCAACCTCACCCCCCGCGAGATCGTCTCGGAACTCGACCGTTTCATCATCGGCCAGAAGGACGCCAAGCGCGCCGTCGCGGTGGCGCTCCGGAACCGCTGGCGCCGCAAGCAGCTTTCGGACGACCTGCGCGAGGAGGTCTATCCGAAGAACATCCTGATGATCGGCCCCACGGGCGTCGGCAAGACCGAGATCTCGCGGCGGCTCGCGAAGCTCGCCAGGGCGCCCTTCCTCAAGGTCGAGGCGACGAAGTTCACCGAGGTGGGCTATGTCGGCCGCGATGTCGAGCAGATCATCCGCGACCTGATGGACACCGCGATGATCGAGACCCGCGAGCGGATGCGCGAGGAGGTCAAGGCCCGCGCCCACCAGGCCGCCGAGGAGCGGGTGATCGAGGCGATCGCCGGCGCGGACGCCCGCGAGAAGACGCGCGAGATGTTCCGGACACGGCTGAAGAAGGGCGAGCTCGACAACACCGTGATCGAGCTCGAGGTTGCCGAGGCCGCGCCGCAGATGCCGATGCTGGACCTGCCGGGCCAGCAGGGCATGGGGATGATGAATCTCGGCGACATCTTCGGCAAGGCCTTCGGCGGACGACGTACCCGCAAGAAGCTGACCGTGGCCGAAAGCTACGATCTGCTGATCTCCGAGGAGGCCGACAAGCTTCTCGATGACGAGGCGGTCAAGCTTGCGGCGCTCGAGGCTGTGCAGGAAAACGGCATCGTCTTTCTCGACGAGATCGACAAGGTCTGCGCCCGCGCCGAGACCCGCGGCGCCGATGTCAGCCGCGAGGGTGTGCAGCGCGACCTCCTGCCCCTGATCGAGGGCACCACCGTCAGCACGAAATACGGGGCCGTGAAGACCGACCACATTCTCTTCATCGCCTCCGGCGCCTTCCATATCGCCAAGCCCTCGGACCTCCTGCCCGAACTGCAGGGCCGGCTGCCGATCCGGGTGGAGCTTCGCGCGCTGACGGAAGAGGATTTCGTCCGGATCCTCACCGAGACCGACAATGCGCTGACCCGGCAGTATTCGGCGCTGATGGCGACCGAGGAGGTCACGGTGGACTTCTCCGAGGACGGCATCCGGTCGCTCGCGCACATTGCCGCCGAGGTCAACCGCAGCGTCGAGAACATCGGCGCGCGGCGGCTCTATACGGTGATGGAGCGGGTTTTCGAGGAGCTGTCGTTCACCGCGCCGGACCGGGCCGGGGACAAGGTCACGGTCGATGGCGATTTCGTCGAGAAGAACCTCGGCGACCTCGCCCGCTCGGCCGATCTCAGCCGCTATGTGCTCTGAACCGCTGGCGGGACCCGGCGGCTTTGACTATTGATTTCGCGTGGCAGATGCAGGCGGGCAAGGTGCGGATCGTAACGTCTATTCTGGTCGTCCTGGCGCTCGCGGCCTGCGAGCCGCGCGGCAGTGTCGTGGTCAACCAAGCCGCGGCGAGTTCAGGCAGGATAGAGACGCTTTTTATCGGCACGACCCGCGGCGCCGACCCGGCAACCGGTGAGGCGTTCGGCAAGGTTCGCAGCCCGGAGACACGGTTCGTCCGGCTCGACGTGGCCATTCCGCCGCAACATGTCGCCGGAGAAATCTCCTGGCCCAAGCCGAACCGCCCCGCCGATCCGGCGACGGATTTTGTGGCGGTCCAGCAAGAGATCTATCCGGACGCGGGGAGCTTCCGCGCGGATCTCGGCGCCGCACTTGCCCGCAACCGGCGCGAACAGCGCGAGGCGGTCGTCTTCGTCCACGGCTTTAACAACAACTTCGCCGAGGGCGCCTATCGCCTCGCACAGATCGGCGCCGACATCGGCATCGAGGGCACGCTCGTCCATTACTCCTGGCCATCGCGGGCCAATCCGCTCGGCTATGCCTACGACCGGGACAGCGCGCTCTTCGCGCGTGACGGGCTCGAAACGCTGCTGCGCGAGGTTGCGGCAGCAGGCGCGGAGCGCATCGTGATCGTCGCGCATTCCATGGGTTCGTCGCTGACGATGGAGACGCTGCGCCAGCTCGCGCTCAAGGACGAGGGCAAGCTGCTCGACCGGGTGTCGGGCGTGATGCTCGTCTCACCCGACATCGACGTCGACGTGTTCCGCGCGCAGGCTCAACGGATCGGCGAACTGCCGCAGCCCTTCGTGATCTTCACCTCAAAGCGGGACAAGGCTCTGGCCCTCTCGGCACGGCTCACTGGGCAGCGCGACCGGCTCGGCAATGTCGGAGATGTTGCGGAGCTTGCGGATCTCAAGGTGACGCTGCTCGACACCACCGCGTTCTCCGAGGGATCGGGCCATTTCAACCCCGGCGAATCTCCGGCGCTCATCGCGATTCTCGGCCAGCTCGCCGATGTCGACAGCGCCTTCGCGCAGGACCGGACGGGCCGGACGGGGCTGCTGCCCGGCGCGGTGCTGACGGTGCAGAACGCGACACAGGTTGTGCTGTCCCCGGTGACCGCGATCTCGCAGATCCAGCCCTAGAAGCGGCGCAGGTAGACGTAAAAGGCGCCGCCGCCGCCGTGCTTCAGATGCGCGGGAGCGATTTGCAGCACAACCGCGCCAAGGGGCGGTTGGGTCAGCCAAGTCGGCAGCTGGTGACGCAGTACGCCCATCCGCTGCGGGATCGGACCGGGATCGTCGCGCATCTTGCCCTTGCCTGTGATCACCAGCACCATCCGCTTGCCCGCCGCCTGCGCGTTGAGGATGAAACGGATCAGCTCGGGATGAGCCTCGGCCAGCGTCATGCCGTGGAGGTCGATCCGTGCCTCGGGCTGCAGCTTGCCACGCAGCATCTGCTGGTGCGTGCGCCGGTCCATCCGCAAGGGCTGCGCCGCGAGCCGCTCTTCAAGCGCGGGAACGAGGTCATGCGCCACCGAGAGAGGTCGCGCCGTCTCGCCGATGCGGAAATCCAGAGGGGTCGGATGCGGCTTTCGCGGCTTCGGCTTCGCCTCGGCCTCGTCCGGTCTCACCTTGCCGGGCCGCATCGCGCGGGCCGAGGCGGCGACGCGGCTCCAAAGCTCCTTCTCCTCCGGGCTGAGCCCGCGCGGGCGGCGGCTCACCGGGCAAGCCTTTCGGCCATTTTACGCGGCAAAAGCGTCACTAACCTGCCTGAAATCCGCATGTCGCCGGCCCGGTGCCCGGCCTCGATACCGGTGCCGCAGAAGATGTCGCCGCGCTGCGCGCCCTTGATGGCGCTGCCGGTGTCCTGCGCCACCATCAGCGTCGCGAAGTCGCCACCCTCGACCCAGACCGGGGCCCCGAGCGTAATATGCTCGGGATCGACGGCGAGGCTGCGGAGCGCCGTGACCGGCCGCCCCATCGCACCGATCGGGCCGCTGTCGGGCGGCAGGTCAAGTTCGCGGAAGAAGACGAAGGAGGGGTTGTGGCGCAGCAGCGCCGGGGTTTCGTCCGGATGCGCCCGGCACCAGGCGCGAATGCCGTCGGCGGTGATGCCATCATCCGGCCCGCCCGCGCCGCGGCGGGTCAGCTCCTGCCCGATGGAGCGGTAGGGTTGGCCGTTCTTGGCGGCGAAGCCGAAGCGGCGCACGGATCCGTCCTCAAGTCGCACCCGCACCGAGCCCTGAACCTGGGCAAGGAAAGCTTCGACCCGATCGGCGAGCCACACCAACTCGCGCCCGGCCAGAAGATCGCCCGCCTCGATTTCGGCCCGGTTGAACCAGGGTTGGTTGGCGGGCAGATCGGCGGGCGGCGCGTAGAGCGGATGGTCGAAGCCTTCACCCCTTCGGGCGCGGCCCTCGATCTCGGGCTCGTAGTAACCGGTCAGGAGGCCCGGCAGCGCGCCGATCTCGACCGGCGTGAAAGAGGCCTCGAAGAAGGCGCGGGCATCGCCACTCGCGGGCGTGGGCCAGTCGGCGCCGATGAGGTCGGCCGTCGCGGCATAGGCGGCGAGGGCCGCGGCATGGTCGTCCGCCGCCCAGCCGGGAAGGCCGGAGAAGTCGAGCAGACTTGCCGCGCGCATCACTCGCCGGTGGCGACGAGTTGCCAGTTGGGATCGTTTTGACCCATCTTGCGGGCGAAGGTCCAGACGTCGCGCTGGCGGCGCACCTCGTTCGGATTGCCCTCGACGATCTCGCCGGACGCGTCGCGCGCCGCCGAAATGAGCTCGCTCGCGAAGCGCACCGTCACCTCGGCCTCGCCGGTACGGCGGTCAAACTCCGCCCGCTGCACCGACACCTCGCGGGTGCCCATGAACTCGGCCGTCACCGTCAGCCCGCGCGAGGCGCGCGTGGCGACGACTTCGGCCAAAGTGTCATAGACTTCCTCGGAGAGGAACGGCTGCACCTTCGACAGGTCGCCCTTCTCGAAGGCCATAAGAATCATCTCGTAGGCGCCACGGGCGCCGGTGAGGAACTCCGACACCGAGAAGCTGGGCTCGACCTGCTTCATCGCGGCGAGTGCGCGCGCGGCATCGCTGCCTTCCTCGACATGGTCGGTGATGTCGCGGTCCGGGCCGCCCTCGATCACCTCGAACTTGCCCTTGCGGGCACCGGGCAACGGCGCGGTCGACGGCGGCTTCTCGAAGCCCTCGCGGGTGCCCAGCACACTCCGCAACCGCAGGATCAGGAAGATCGCGATCCCGGCAAGGACTAGGAGCTGGATAAGGGCATTGGACATTTCGCTGCGCCTCTGATGCCGCAGCACGGACTGCGGCAGGGTTGGTATATTTGCTTCGTTCCCCCTATGTAAGTCACGGGTGGGGTCAAGTCCACTCCACGGACCGGAAAGGAGAGGCCCATGTGGCTGCTGATCGCGTTCCTCGCGGTACCCATGATCGAGATCGGCCTGTTCATTCAGGTCGGCGGCATCATCGGCATCTGGTGGACGCTCGCCATTGTGCTCGCAACCGCGATCGCGGGCAGCTTTCTCGTGCGGATGCAGGGCGCGCTGGCGCTCGCGCAGCTGCGCGGCGCGCTCGGCGAGCTGCGCGACCCGACCGAACCCATCGCCCACGGCGCATTGATCCTTTTCGCCGGCGCGCTTTTGCTCACGCCGGGCTTTTTCACCGACACGGTCGGCATCCTGCTCCTGATCCCGTCGGTACGGGCGGCGGTGCTGCGCTATCTTGCCGCGCGTGTGCGGGTGGAGCGGTTCACCGTCGGCGGCATGCCGCCCCGGCGCGAGCCGCACCGGCCCGACGTGATCGACGGCGAGTATCACGAGATCGACTCCGAGCGGCCGATATCGGACCGTCCCTCGGGCTGGACCCGGCATTGAGGCCCGCGGGCCAAGGTGCTACACCAGCGGCCAACCGGATTTCCTTGGGAGAATTGAACATGGCCGAGAACGGCAACGGGGCTGCAACGACGGAAGCGCCGCAGGTGAAGATGAGCGTGCTGGGGCAGTTCATCCGCGACATGTCCTTCGAGAACATCGTGGCCCAGAAGGGGATCAGCGCCAGCGAGGTGACGCCCGAGATCCAGGTCCAAGTCAGCCTCGACGCCCGCAAGCGCGCGGTCGAGAACCAGTATGAGGTGGTCTCCAAGTTCAAGGTGACCTCGACCAACAAGTCCGACAAGTCGCCGCTCTTCCTGATGGAGCTCGATTACGGCGCGATCTTCCATGTCGAGGGCGTGCCGGAGGAGCAGTTGCACCCGTTCCTCCTGATCGAATGCCCGCGCATGGTGTTTCCTTACGTCCGCCGCATCGTCTCGGACGTGACGCGCGATGGCGGTTTCCCGCCGCTGAACATCGACACGGTCGATTTCCTCGCGCTCTACCGCCAGGAGCTCGCGCGCCGCGCGGCGGCGCAGAAGGCGGCTGAACAGCCGTCGTGACGGCGGCGGCCGATCTCATCCCGACCTGGATCGAGGGGCGGCTCGCGCCCTTCGACAAGCTCGGCGCGCATCTTCGGGGGCTGCGGCACAAGGCGGTGTCGGTGTTCCTGATGGAGGGCGACCGCGTGCTGATCCAGCGCCGGGCGCTCGGCAAGTACCACACGCCGGGGCTCTGGGCGAACACCTGCTGCACCCATCCGCATTGGGACGAGGCGCCGGTGGACTGCGCCAGCCGCAGGCTGCGCGAGGAACTCGGCATCGAGGGCGTGGCGCCGATCTTCGCCGATCAGGTCGAGTACCGCGCCGATGTCGGCGGCGGCATGACCGAACACGAGGTGGTCGACATCTTCACCGCGCGGGCGCCGAAGGGGCTGACCGTCACCCCTAACCGCGACGAGGTGATGGAGGTGCGCTGGATCACCCTCGCCGATCTCGTCGCCGAGGTTGCGGCGTCGCCGGATCGCTTCACGCCCTGGCTGCGCATCTACCTGGCCGAGCATCGCGCCCGGATCTTCGGCGCCTGACCTGGCCCCGGCGGCCGGGGGACGTCGCGTCCCCCGGACCCCCTGCGGAGTATTTGCAGACAGAAAGTGGGGTCAGTCGACCTCCATCTCCTCGACGAGCACGGCCCAGGCGGCGCCGTGCATGTCGCGGTCGGGGCGCGTGCCCTGCACGGCGGGGCGCGGCAGCGAGAGCTTGACGACGTTCAGTTCGGCGATGTCGAAGCGCTTGATCAGTGCGGGATCGGCGCGGAAGCGGGCGGCGATCCTGTCTGTTTCAAGGCCGGTCGAGATCCGTTCGAAATCGACCCTGTTCCGGCAGAAAATGTCGATCGTCAGCCAGAACGGGCCGGCATTCTTGGAGCGTACCTTCGCGGCGATCTGGCCGATCTCAACCATGGCCGACCTCGTCGGTGACGATGCGGAACGGCGCCATCGGGTCGTCGAGCGCCATGACATGGTGCAGGCAGAACTCGTAGAGGGCGCCGCGGCTCATCTCGGCGGGCGAGAAGGGGAAGGCGAAGGTGGGCATCGGCTCGTCCTCGGTCAACGCATGGTGCAGGAGATAGGGATTGAGGATCTTGCCGATCTCGGCGGCCTCGGCTTCGGAGGGCGCGGTGGCGATGGCGAGGACGCCGATTTCGGCGGGGACCGGACCGGGGGGTTCCAGGGGGCCGAGCGTGGCGTCGCGGCCGATGAGCCTGAGTTCGATCTCGAAGGCGTCGGCGGCAAGACCCATCCGCGCGCCCACATCCGCGCGCGCGCGGGCCGCGACTTCGGCCGCCCAGCCAGTCGCGTTCGCGACATAGCGGCGGTCGCGCAGGAGCGTCAGGCTGACGGTCTGGTATCCGGCGATGCGGGCGCCTTCGAGTTTCACGGTATAGGGTCCCGGCCGCCAGACCGAGCCCTCGACCCGCACCCTACGGTCGTCGAGCGCGGCATAGGTCGCATCAGTGACGTCGAGAACGCCGCCCGGTTCGTAGAGGAGGAACGGGTCGGAATTCTCGTAGAGCATATGCGCCGAGACCGTGTAGGGCGTGGCACGGGCGGAAGGGGCCATGGGGTCGACGGTGAAGCCGGTGCCGTCGAAGGTGATCAGGATCGTGCCCGAGGCGGGGTGAGTGGTGGCAAGCGCCCCGCATTCCCCGATCTTCGCGCCGTGCCAGGCGGCGCCCCCATGACAGCCCCGCGCGATCGGCAGGGCGGCGATGATCGCCGTGTCGGTGGTCCGGCCGGCAATGACGATGTCGGCGCCGGTGGCGAGTGCGGCGGCCACCTGCTCGGCGCCGGCGAGGGCGACGATATTGCTGCAGGCGCGGATGGTGTCGGCGTCGATCCCGGGCGCGGCGGGCAGGTCGGTGATCCGGCCTGCGTCGAAGGCGGCGGCGATCTCGGCGGGGTTCTGGCCGGAATAGAGCCGGGTCACGGTGAGTTTCTGGCCCAGCTCCGCCGCCAGGTCCCGGGTGATGTCAAAAAGCCAGTCGACGGTGGCATCGGCCCCGCAGGTGCCCGCCGTGCCGATGATCAGGGGCACACCTGCCTCGGCGCGCGCCTGCATCAGGTCGCGCCACTCCGCCCGCGTCGTGGCGCGGGAGTATTTCGACGCGGCCCGGCCGAGATAGGCCGGGCCACTGTCGGTCGAGCCGCCGTCGACGGCGATGATATGCGGCTTCGCCGCGATCCCGCGCGCCAGCGCCGCTCGGTCATAGCCGAGGCCCAGGGCGCCGGTCGGGATCAGGACGCGTGTCTCTTGCATCAGTCCACCAGCTCGTCGGCGTCGCGGATCTCGGGCTTCTTCAGTATCCCGCGCAGGAAGATCGGTGCGACAAACCCGGCAATGGCGGCAATCCAGAGGCCGATCGAGATCGGCGAGGAGAAGAGGAAGGTCCAGTCGCCGTCCGAGATCACCATCGCGCGGCGCAGGCTGTCCTCCATGTGGTTGCCGAGAAGGATGCCGAGGATCACCGGCACGGTCGGGATGTCGAGCTTGCGCAGCACGTAGCCAAGGGCGCCGAAGGCGATCATCAGGACGAGGTCGAAGTAGCTTCCGGTCAGCGAGTAGATGCCGACGAAAGAGACCATCGTGACGCCCGGCAGAAGCACCCAGGCCGGCACGGTCAGGACCTTCACGAAGATCTTCACCATCGGCACGTTCATCACCAGAAGCACGATATTGGCGATGAGGAGCGAGGCGATGAGACCCCAGACCACCTCGGGCCGGTCGGTGAAGAGCGTCGGCCCCGGCGTGATGTTCAGCGTCATCAGGAGCGCCAGGAGCACCGCCGTCGTCCCCGACCCCGGCACACCGAGCGTCAGCATCGGCACCAGCGCGCCGCCGGCCGCGGCGTTGTTGCCGGCCTCGGGCGCGGCAACGCCCTTTGGATTGCCCTTGCCGTAGCTTGCCTTGTCGGGGTCGGCCGCCTTCTGCGCCACATAGGCCATAAAGGAGCCGAGCGAGGCGCCCGCGCCGGGCAGCACGCCCGCGAAGAAACCGATTACGGTCGAGCGCAGCATCGCGCCGGTCGAACCGACGATGTCCTTCACCGGGATGGTGATCTTCTCCAGCTTGACACCGATGGCGCTTTCCTTGCCGTGGCTCTCGATGAAGAAGAACACCTCTGCGATGGCGAAAAGCCCGACGATGGCGACGAGGAAGTCCACCCCGTCCATCAGGTGCAGGTTGCCATAGGTGAAGCGCGGCATGCCGGACGTGTTGTCGAGCCCGATCATCGCGATGCCGAGCCCGATGCAGGAGGCGAGCGCCGCCTTGGCCTGGTTCTTCGAGGCGATGCCGCCGAGGGTACAGAAGGCGAGGAGATAGAGCGCGAAATACTCCGCCGGGCCAAAGAGATAGGCCACCCGCGCCAGCATCGGCGCCATGATCGCCAGCCCGATCGTAGCGATGAAGGCGCCGACGAAGGACGCCACGCCCGAGATCACCAGCGCATCGCCGGCGCGCCCCTGTTTGGCCATCGGATAGCCGTCGAGCGTGGTCATCAGCGCCGGCTCGTCGCCGGGGATGTTGAGCAGGATCGAGGAGATCCGCCCGCCATACATCGCGCCGTAATAGACGCTCGTCAGCAGCACCAGCGCCGAGGTCGCATCAAGGCCCATTGTGAAGGCCAGGGGAATGAGGATCGCCACGCCGTTCGACGGGCCGAGGCCCGGCAAGGCGCCGATGATGGTACCGACGAAGGCGCCGATCACGGCAAGCATCAGCGTCCAAGGCGACAGCGCGATCGAGAAGCCGAGCGCGAGGTTGGAGATAAGGTCCATGACGTTGTCTCAGCCCATGATGACCTTGGGCAGGCCGGTGAGGCTGAGCCCAAGGAGGAATTTGAAGACCACGTAGAGCCCGGCCGAGAGGCCGAGGCCGGAGAGGATCGCGGGCAGGGGTCGCGGACTGATCTGGTAGCTCAGGATCGCCGCGACGATGGCTGTCGGGATGAGGAAGCCCAGGGGCTTCAGCATGTAGGCATAGGCGACGAGCGCCAGGAGCGCGAAGCCGAGCCGGCCGAGCGTCGGCAGGTCGGGCCATTCCGGGTCCGGATCGGGACGGATCACCATGTAGAGGCCGCAGATCGCGCCAATCGTGCCGATGATGTAGGGGAAGGTCTTCGATCCCACCGGGTCGGCAAGGAAGCTGACCTGGATCTGCGTGGCGCTGGCGACATAGGCCAGCGCCACGAGGATCACGACCAGACCGAAGATCCGGTCGCCGGTGATCACTGGATCACTCCGATTTCCTTGGAAAGCTCGGTCGTGTCGGCCACGACCTGATCGATCCAGCTCTGGAAATCGTCGCCGACCTTGGTGAAGGGCGCGAGTCCGTTCGCCGCCATCGCCTCTTTCCACTCGGCGCTGTCGGCCACGGCCTGAAGCCGCCCGGCCCATTTGGCGAAGGCCTCGTCAGAAATGCCCTTCGGCACATAGAGTCCGCGCCAGTTCACCGCGACGACGTCGAAGCCCTGCTCCTTCGCGGTCGGGATGTCCTCGAAGCCCGGCACCCGCTCCTCGGTCAGGACCGCGAGCGCCCGGACCTCGCCCGACTTGATGAAGCCGACGATCTCGGACATGTCGCCGGTCATCGCCTGGGTGAAGCCGCCGACGGTCTGGGTGATCGCGTCGGCGCCGCCATCGACGCCGATATACTTGACCTTGGTGATGTCGGTGAAGCCGCCGGCCTTCAGCACCTGCAGGGGCTTCATGTGGTCGAAGCCGCCCGCCGCCGATCCGCCCGCGAAGGCGACCGAGCCCGGATCGGCCTTGACCGCCTCGACGAGATCGCCGAGCGTCTGGAACGGGCTGTCGGCCGCGACCACGATCACGCCGGGATCGGCGCCGATCGCGCCGACGAAGCGCACCTGATCGGCGGTCGCCCCGCCATAGGCGTTCTGCGCGAGCCGCGTCGTCGTTGCAGAAGATGCGGCGATGATGAGGTCCTCGTCGGTGTTGCGCTCGTTGACCACGGTCGAGAAGGCGAGCCCGCCGCCCGCACCGGCCATGTTGGTAACCTGCACCGGCTGGTCGACTTGACCGATGTCGAACAGGATCTTGCCGACCTGGCGGCAGGTGAAGTCCCAGCCGCCGCCCGGATTGGCCGGCGCGATGCATTCGGTCGCCCAGACCGACGAGGCCGCCATGAGACCGATCGCGGCGCTCGTGCCGAACACCTTCATTGCCCTGAATGTCATGTATTCCTCCCGTGTGTGTTTTCTTTCCGGACACGCACGCCAAAGCGGCGCGGTGCCGATCCCCTTGCAAGACCCACGATTCGCTGAAAAGCTGACAGCAACCTGTCACCAGGGGGTGGGTGCCTTGCGCTTCCTTCTCGTCGAGGACAATCCCGATCTGGCACAGTCGGTTGCCGAGCGGCTCCGGCTTGACGGCCATGCGGTCGATCCCGCCGCCTCGCTCGCCGAGGCGGGCGACTGCCTCGCGGCGGCATCCTACGACCTCATCCTGCTCGACATCTCGCTGCCCGACGGCGACGGCCGCGACTTCCTGCGCCGCGAGCGCCGCTCGGGGCGCGATACGCCGATCATCGTGATGACCGCGCGCGCGGAGGTGTCGGACCGGGTCGACGTGCTCGACCTCGGGGCGGACGACTACGTCACCAAGCCCTTCGATTTCGCCGAGCTTGAGGCCCGCTGCCGAGCCGTGCTGCGGCGGCGCGGCAATGCGCTGCAAACCGTGCAGCACTATGCCGGGCTCACCTTCAACCCGCTCAACGCAAGCCTCGTCGTCAGCGGCGAGATGCGGGAACTTAGGAACCGCGAACTCCGGCTTCTCGAAATCCTTCTCGCCGCGCCAGAGCGCATATTTTCGAAATCGCAGATCTGCGACCGGCTGTTTTCCTACGCCGAAAGCGTCACCGACAACGCGATCGAGGTCTATGTCGCGCGGTTGAGAAAGAAGCTCGAAGGCTCCGGCGCGCGGATCGAGACGGTGCGCGGCCTCGGCTACCGGTTGACCGCGGAATGAGGCGCGCACCGCTTTCCCTACGCCTCAGGCTGGTCCTGCAGCTTCTGGGCATCGCCGCCGTGCTTGCCATCGTTCTCTATTTCACCGTCCGCACGGTCGCCGACCAGGCAGCCGAGGCGAGCCAGGACGGCGTGCTCGGCGCGGCGACACTGGCCATCGCCGAGAGCCTGCAAGGCGGGGATGACGGGGTCAGCGTCGATCTGCCCTACGAGGCCTTCTCGATCCTCGGCTCGATCTCGGCCGACCGGGTGTTCTACCGGATCGACGCACGCGGGCTCACACTGACCGGGTATGACGACCTGCCGCTACCGCCCGAGGCTGGCGCGGCGGTGGCGCCGGTCTTCTACACCTCGCCCTATCGCGACACCGAGGTCCGCGTCGCCGCGGTCGCCCGCATGGTGCTGGTGGCGCGCAAGCCGGTGCCGGTGCTCGTCATGGTCGCCCAGACCCGGCAGGGGCAGGAGGCGATCGCCCAGCGCGTCGCCCAGCGCGCCGCCGCGATCGGGCTCGGATCCTTCGTACTGGCGGCAGCTCTGTCGCTGCTCACAGCGGGCAGCGTGCTCGGCCCGATCAACCGGCTTGCCGCCGCAGTGGCGCGGCGGGGCCCGCAGGACCTGCGCGCCGTCGATCATCCGACACCGGTGGAGCTCAGGCCGCTCATCACCGCGCTGAACGGCTTCATCGCCCGGCTGCGCGGCGCGCTTGCCCGGACCGAGACCTTCATCGCCGAGGCGGCCCACCATATCCGCACGCCCTTGGCCACGGTCCGCGCCCGGGCCGAGATCGCCCTGCGCCAGAGCCAGTCGGAGGAGATGCGCGAGTCGCTCCGCGCGGTGATCCGCGCGGTCGAGGAAAGCAGCCGTTCAGCGGGCCAACTTCTCGACCATGCCACCGTCGTCGCCCGCTCCGACCGGCTCGCGGACGAAAGCGTGGATCTCGCGAAGCTCCTCGCCGCCCAGGCCGATGCGTTCCTGCCCACGGCCGACCTCAAAGACCTGACTCTGCGCGTCACCGCCGAACCGGCGCGTGTGCAGGGCGACCGCGCCCTGATCGAGGCGGCGCTTCGCAATCTCATCGACAACGCGATCAAGTATTCGCCCCCGGAAACCATGATCGATCTGGCGCTCCGCCCGGGCGATCCGGTGCTGATCGAGGTCGCCGACCGGGGCCGCGGACTGTCGGGCCAGAAACCGGGGCGGCTCACCAAGCGCTTCGCGCGAGGAGAGAACGCGCGCGACGTGATCGGATCTGGCCTCGGCCTGACCATCGTCGCCGAGGTCGCCGCAGCCCATGGCGGGCGTTTTGACCTCACCGAACGCGAAGGAGGCGGCACATGCGCGCGGCTCTACTTGCCCTCGGCCTGATCCTCGGCATCGCCGGCTCGGCCGCCGGATTCACCGTCGAGGAAGAGGTACGCTTTCCCGCGCCCGGCACCGAACGACGCGAGCTGGCAATCCTGTCGACCACCGACACGGGCGTCCTGAAACCGGTGATCGCGGCGTTCCAGAAGCGTTTTCCGGATGTCGAAGTCCACTACACGGTCGCCAATTCGCAGGAGGTCTTCGCCGCGATCCATGACGAGAGCGCGGCCTTCGACCTCGTCATCTCCTCGGCAATGGATCTGCAGATGAAACTTGCCAATGACGGCTTCGCTGCTCCCTACCGCTCTGCCGCCACCGATGCGTTGCCGGGCTGGGCGCACTGGCAGGACCGGCTCTTTGCCTTCGCACAGGAAAACGTCGTGCTGATCGCCTCGCGCCGGGCGATCGGCGGCCTTTCCCTGCCGCAGACTCGGCGCGACCTGATCGACATGCTGCGCGACGATCCCGAGCGGTTCCGCGGCCGGATCGGAACCTACGATCCCGAACTCTCCGGTGCGGGCTACCTTTTCGCCACGCAGGACGCGCGGCAGTCCGACAGTTTCTGGCGCCTCGCCGAGGTGATGGGCGGCCTCGCGCCACGGCTTTACACCTCGTCGAACGCGATGATCACGGACCTGGAACAGGGCCGGCTCGCGCTCGCCTACAATGTGCTCGGCAGTTATGCCGGGCCGCGGCTCGCCAGCGACGACGACGCGGCGGTGGTCGAGCTGGAGGACTACACGCTGACGCTCCTGCGCACCGGGCTCATCCCGGTCGGCGCGCCCGATCCCGCGCTGGGCGGCGGGTTTCTCGATTTCCTTCTCGGCGCCGAGGGCCGGCGGCTCGTCGGCGAGGAGGCCGGCCTGCCGCCGATCGACGAGGTCGCGCTGTCGCGTGGCCCGCATCTCCGGCCGATGCGCCTCGACCCCGGCCTTCTGGTCTTCCTCGACGCGATCAAGCGGCAGGCGTTCCTGGACGAATGGGCTGCGGCGCTTCAGCAGAACTGACCGCGCACAGTGGCAGCGGATGCGCCAAAAGACGCGCGCGTTGTCGGACTGCGCTGGAAATCGCCGATGATTGCTGCAAGGAATGTGCAGGTAAGGCTTTCGGGTGTGGGGAAACGGGTGAGGCGACAGGCAGGGCGGCTCTTGCGGAATGGCCGATGGGCGATCGGCGGGCTGGCACTTCTGACTGCCTCCCTTCCGGCGCACGCGCTTGACCGCGTGGTATTTGCCGCGCCGGGCGCCGACGAGAGCCTGACCGACGCGCTCCGCGCGGCATCGCTTGTCTTGCAGGCCGAGCGCGAAAAGCAGGGCGACGCCCAGGCGCTCTTCGCCGCCGCGCGCGCCGATTACGGTCGGCTTCTCGGCACGCTCTACGCCGAGGGACGCTATTCCGGCGTGATCCGGATCGCCGTCGACGGCCAGGAGGCCGCCAGGATCGCGCCGCTCGACGCGCCCGAGACGATCCGCGAGATCCGCATCACCGTGGAACCCGGCCCGCAGTTCCGCTTTGCCAAGGCGCGGATGCGCCCCTATGCGCCGGGCACCAAGCTTCCGCCCGATTATCGTGACGGAGAGCCCGCCCGCTCCACCGCCATCGTCGCCGCCGCAGAGGCCGGCGTCGAAGGCTGGCGCAACGTCGGCCACGCCAAGGCCGGGGTCGCAGACCAGACCGTCATCGCCGACCACCGCGAAGCGTCGGTCGACTCCGAGATCCTGCTTGCCCCCGGACCGCGCGTCCGTTTCGGCAAGATGACGATATCGGGCTACGAGCGGATGAATCCCCGCCGGATCGAAAGGATCGCCGGCTTCCCGACCGGCGAGGTCTACGACCCCGCAGAGATGAACACCGTCGCGACGCGGCTGCGCCGGACTGGTGTCTTCCGCACCGTCGCCCTGACCGAAGCCGAAACGCTTGGCCCCGGAGACACGCTCGACGCGGCGTTGGTCGTCGCCGAGGCGCCGTTGCGCCGTTTCGGCTTCGGTGCCGAAGCCTCCACGAGCGACGGCCTCAATCTCTCTGGCTACTGGCTGCACCGCAACCTTTTCGGCGGCGGCGAGCGGCTGCGCCTCGAAGGCGCAGTCGATCAGATCGGCGGCCAGGACGTCAGCCCCGGCTACAATCTCGGCGTCCGCATCGACCGGCCCGCGACCCCGGTGACAGATGCCACCGCGTTCTTCGAAGCACGCGCGGAACGCACCGAGCTTCTCGACCTCGACGTCGATACTCTTGAAGTGACCTTCGGCCTGACGCGCGTGCTGAGCGACAGGCTGAGCGCCGAGGCCGGGCTGTCCTATATCGCCTCGCGCGTGACCGATCCCTTCGGCAACAAGTTGGATTTCAGCGCGTTCGCTCTGCCGCTCTCACTCACCTGGGACAATCGCGACGAACCGCTCGACCCGCGCAAGGGCTACTTTTTCGATGCGGATCTCGCCCCGTTCTACGGCATGGGCAGCACCGGCTCGGGCGCCTATTTCCTGGGTGACGCGCGCACCTATCGCGGTTTCGGCGCCAAGGACCGGGTCGTGCTTGCCGGCCGGGTTCAGCTCGGCACCGTGGTTGGTTCAGCGCTCGCCGAGACGCCTCCTGGCTACCTGTTCTTCTCTGGCGGCGGCGGCACCGTACGCGGCCAGCCCTACCAGTCGCTCGGCGTGTCGGTACCGACCTCGCCCACCACGACGATCGAGACCGGCGGCTTGAGCTTCGCCGGCCTCTCGGGAGAGGTGCGCGCCGGCATCACCGAGAAGATCGGCGGCGTGGCCTTCTACGATGCCGGCTACATCAGCGACGACGGGCTTTTTGGCGGCACCGGCAACTGGCATGCCGGCGCCGGTCTCGGCGTGCGCTACGACACCGGCATCGGGCCGATCCGGTTCGATGTCGGCCTGCCGGTCTCGGGCGGCACGGGTGGCGGTGTTCAGCTTTACGTCGGCATCGGGCAGGCCTTCTGATGCGGCGGCTTCTTCTTTCCCTTCTGGTCGCGCTCCTGCCTCTGGCCGCCCCGGCACAGGAGGAAGAGAGCCCCGAGCGCGACCGCGACTTCCTGACCGGCTTTCTTGAGGACAACCTCTCCGGCCTCGGCCGCACCGTGCGGATCGACGGTTTCGCCGGCGCGCTGTCCTCGCGCGCGACGTTCGATCAGATGACGATCGCCGATGCCGATGGCGTGTGGCTGACGATCCGTGGCGGCGCGATCGGCTGGAAACGGTCCGCCCTCCTGCGGGGCCGGGTCGAGATCAGCGAGATGACCGCCGAGGTGATCGAGCTGCCGCGTCGGCCCTCGTCGGGCAAGAGCCGGACCGAGGCCTCGGGCTTCGCGCTGCCGGAACTGCCGGTCAGCGTGTCGATCGGCAAGCTCCACGCCGACCGCGTGGTGCTCGGCGAGGCGCTGTTCGGCGCCGCCGCCGAAGTCTCGCTCGACGGGACGATGCAGCTTGCTGGCGGCGAAGACTCGGCTGATCTGAACGTCACCCGGATCGACGGGCGCGAGGGCAGGGTCTCGCTGACCGGCAGCTATGCCAACGAGACCCGCAAGGCGACGCTCGACCTGCTCGTCGCCGAGGCCGCGGACGGGATCGCCGCCAACCTGATCGGGCTCCCGGGCAAGCCCTCGATCGAGCTTGCGATCGCCGGCGATGGCATCATCGACGATTTCCGCACCGACATCACGCTCTCGACCGACGGTGCGCCGCGCCTCAAGGGCCAGGTGGAGCTGCTTGCCGTGGCCACGGAAGACGGCGTTGCCGAGCGGCGGTTCCGGGCCGCACTCGGCGGCGACATCGCGCCGCTGCTCCTGCCGGAATACCAGGACTTCTTCGGCCCCGATGTCACACTCGAAGCCGAGGGAAGGCGCGCACCCTCCGGCCAGCTTGACCTGACGCGGCTGGTGATCGGTTCACGCGGTGTCGATGTCAGCGGCCGGCTCTCGCTCGCCCCCTCGGGTCTGCCGTTGCAGATGGCGCTGACCACCCGGATCGGCCTTACCGACGGCAGCGAGGTGCTGCTGCCGCTGCCGGGCCAGAAGACATATCTGCGCGCCGCCGAACTCAGCCTGCGCTACAGCGCGGAAAGGGGCGACGGCTGGAAACTCACTGGCGACCTTCATGGTCTTCGCCGCGCCGACCTGACCATTGCCGCGGTCTCGCTCGACGGATCGGGGCGGATCGGCCGGCCCGGTTCGGACGGTGTCGGCGTGACCCGCGTCGGCGGTCATGTCGGGTTCGCGGCCAACGGGATCGAACCCACCGATCCGGCACTCGCCAGTGCCGTCGGACCGGATCTTGCCGGCAAGATCATGTTTCACTGGCAGGGGGGTGAGCCTCTCTCCATCCCGTCCTTCGACGTGGAGGGGCAGGGCTACGGCGCCAGCGGCGGCTTCAACATCGAGACCACCGACAAGGGCCTCACGCTCGGCGGTCGGGTCACCGCCGAGGTCGCCGACATGGGCCGGTTCTCCGGCCTCGCGGGGCGTCAGCTCGGCGGGGCGGCGAACCTCGAGGTCTCGGGTTCCACCGGTCTTCTTTCCGGGGTCTTCGACCTCGAAGGCCGGATCGAGGGGCGCAATCTCAGCGCCGGCCAGGCCGAGCTCGACCGGCTGCTCGAAGGCCTCGCCACGGTCACCGCCTCGGTCAGCCGCGGCACCGAGGGGATCGAGATACGCAGCCTCGACCTGTCCGCCACCACGCTGATCGCCTCGGCCTCGGGCCATCTGGGCAGCGAGGCGAGCGACGTGACCGCGACACTCGATTTCGCCGATCTTGGCGCACTCGGGGCGAAGTATCGCGGCGCGATGAAAGCGGACGCCCGGCTCATCGGGACCGGCAAGCGCCGCCAGATCACGCTCGACGCCTCGGCCAGCGGCCTCGGTATCGGCGAGCCCACTGCCGACCGCCTTCTTGCGGGCGCCTCGACACTCAGCCTGTCGATCGCCGAGGAGGAAGGCCGGGTCGAAATCGATACGTTCGAACTCGACAACCCGCAGCTCCGGCTGGAGGCGACGGGCAGCATCGAGGATGACGTTCGGCGGGTCGACATCGCGGCACGGCTCAACGACATGGCGCTTCTGGCGCCCGGCTTCCCCGGCCCCCTGACCCTCGAGGGCCGCGTCACCGAATCCGCCGACGGATACGATGTCGACCTTTCCGGCAACGGTCCTGGCGCCACGTCGGCCGAGATCGCCGGGCGCATCGCGCGGGACCTCAGCACCGCCGACGTCGGCATTCGGGGCGGTACGCAATCGGCGATCCTCAACCCGCTTCTCGCGCCGCGCAACATCGACGGGCCGGTCAGCTTCGACCTGCGCCTGAGCGGCCCGGTCCGCCTTGAATCCCTCCAGGGCCGGATCGCCCTGTCCGGCGCCCGGCTCGTGGCCCCGACCTTCGGGTTCGAGATGGAAGGGCTCGACGTCGCCGCCGATCTCGCCGGAGGCCGCGCCAACCTTTCGGGCGGCGCCAATGTCCGCGGCGGCGGGCGGATCGAAGTCTCGGGCCCGGTGGCGCTGACGCCGCCCTTCCAGGGCGATCTCGCGCTCCGGCTTGCCGGCGTCCGGCTTCGCGATCCCGATCTCTACGAGACCTTCATCGACGGCACTGTCTCGATCGCCGGCCCGTTCCTCGGCGGCGCCACGATCGCCGGGGCGATCAACCTGGACCGCACCGAGGTCCGCATCCCTTCGACCGGTTTCGGCAGCCGACCCACCCTTACCGGGCTGCGCCATGTCAACGATCCCGCCGCGGTGCGCGACACCCGGAAGATGGCTGGTCCGTCCAGCGAGCGCCGCGAAGGCGGGCCGGTCTACAATGTCGATCTCACGGTTTCGGCCCCGGGCCGGATCTTCGTGCGCGGCCGCGGACTCGATGCCGAGTTGGGCGGCACGCTGCGGCTGACCGGAACCACCGCCAATATCGTGCCGTCGGGGCGATTCGATCTCATCCGCGGCCGGCTCGACATTCTCGGCAAGCGGTTCAGCATCGACGAGGGACTGGTGGAGCTGCAGGGCGCGCTGACCCCCTATGTCCGCTTCGCGGCGTCGAGCGAAAGCGACGGCATCACCGCGACGATCGTGATCGAAGGAGAGGCCTCCGAACCAGAGATCCACTTCCTCTCCTCGCCCGAGCTGCCCGAGGAAGAGGTCGTGGCGCAGCTTCTGTTCGGGCGCGGCCTCGACAATCTCTCGCCCTTCCAGGCGGCGCAGCTCGCTTCGGCGATCGCCACGCTGGCGGGGGGTGGCGGCGAAGGCCTGGTGTCTCGGCTGCGCGGCGGCATCGGGCTCGACGATCTCGACGTGACGGCGGCGGAAGACGGCACCGGTGCGCTTCGCGCCGGGAAATACGTCTCCGAGCGGCTCTACACCGATGTCGAGATCGGCTCGGGTGGCAAGAGCGAGATCAACCTCAACTTCGAGATCCGGAAAGGCCTGAAGGCGCGCGGTTCGGTCGATTCCAAGGGCGGAACCGGCATCGGCGTCTTCTGGGAGCGCGATTACTGAAGGCGTCTCAGCCGGTCGTGTTCCTCGTTCACCGCCGCGCCGAGAAGCACGATGAAGGCCGAGATATAGAGCCACATCAGAAGCGCGATCGCCGCGCCGATCGAACCGTAGATCCGGTTATAGGCGCCGAAATTCTCCAGGTAGACCGAGAAGGCCATCGACGCCGCGGCCCAGAGGATCGCGGCGAGCAACCCGCCAGGCGTGATCCACGAATGCGGTGCCGTGTCCATCGTCGGCCCCCAGCGGTAGAAGAGGCCGAGCACGATGAGAACGACGAGGAACATCGCCGTCCAGGGCAGGTAGCGCAGGATGAACCCCTCGACCGGACCGAGTTCGAGAAAATTGAGGATCACCGGCACCATCACGACGGTCGCGAGCGCGGTGAGAAAGACCGCGATCAGAGCGAACGTCATACCGATGGAGACCAGCCAGCGCATGAGGCCTGGCCGGTGCCGGCGGACATGGATCGCGTTGAGCCCGGAGATGAGCGCCGCCACGCCGTTGTGGATCGAATAAAAGGCGATGGCGAGCGAGATGGCCGTGGTCCAGCCAAGCGTCTTCGGCGTGGCGAGAAGCAAGGAATTGAGCTGCGCCTCGATCAGCCCATAGGCGGCGGCCGGGATCAGGTGGCTCACCGAACCGAGGTATTCGCGCATCACCGCCGGGTCGGAAAAGAAGCCCCAGATCGCGATCGTGGCAGCCATGCCGGGGAAGAGCGCGAACATCATGTAGAAGGCGACGCCGGCCGCGATCAGCCCGAGATGGCGATCATCCATCGCGTTCCAGACCGCGAGGATCAGCTGCATGATGTAGACCGTGGTGGTGGCCATCGTCGTCCCCGTTCTGCCGCCGCACCGGTATGTTCGCCCGTCCCGAGCCCGTCGGCAACCCGCAGGCCGGATCGCCGCTGGCGGCCGTATCGCCAGCGCGCGCCCTCCGGTATCACTGGCAACGGGAGGATTCGCCATGCGCCTTGCCGCTGTACTCGCCCTCGCCGCGACGGCCGTGCGTGCCGAGATGCCGGCGCCGGTGTCAGATGCCGATTTCCTGTTGGTGCCGGAGGCGGAATCCCGGCTCGGCCAGTTGCTCTTCTATGATCCGATCCTGTCGGGCAACCGCAACATCTCCTGCGCGACCTGCCACCATCCGCGGTTCGCGACCTCCGACGGGCTCTCGCTCGGACTTGGCGAGGGCGGGATCGGCCTCGGCCCCGATCGCCGCGCCGATCCTGAGAATCCGCCGGAACAACGGATTCCCCGGAATGCGCCGGCGCTCTTCAATCTTGGCGCGCGCGAGTTCACCGTGCTCTTTCACGACGGCCGGATCGAGGCCGATCCGTCGCGACCCTCCGGGTTCAGGACCCCGCTGGAGGAGGAGATGGTCGCGGGCTTCGCCTCGGTTCTGTCGGCACAGACGATGTTCCCGGTGTTGTCCGCCGACGAGATGGCGGGGCATTATCAAGAGAACGACGTCTCGACCGCGGTGCGCGAGGGCCTGATCACCGGGGAAGGCGGTGCCTGGGACATCCTGTCGAAGCGCGTCGCGGCAATTCCCGCCTATCGCGAGATGTTCGCCGCTGCCTATCCGGAGATCGCGGCGGGTCGAGAGATCGCCTTCACCGATATCTCCAATGCCATCGCAGGCTTCATCGCCGTCGAATGGCGGGCCGACGATTCCGCCTTTGACAGGATGCTGCGCGGAGGGGCGCCGCTTGCCGAACGCGCGGCCGAGGGCATGGCGCTGTTCTACGGAGACGCGGGGTGTTCCGAGTGCCATTCCGGACCGTTCCAGACCGACCACGGCTTTCACGCGATGGGAGAGCCGCAACTCGGTCCCGGCAAGGCCGAACGGTTCGAGCGCCATTCCCGCGATACCGGCCGGATGCGGGTGACGAACCGTTCCGAAGACGCCTATGCGTTCCGCACGCCGTCCCTGCGCAATGTCACCGCGACCGGGCCCTGGGGCCATGCCGGGGCGTGGTCGGACCTTGCGGCCTTCCTTGCGCATCATGCCGATCCCGCCGTGGGGCTCGGTGACTACGATCGCAGTCAGGCGGTTCTGCCCGGTCTCGACGCGACGAAGCCCGACTGGGCCGTGCTCGGCTCGGCCGACGAGGTGGCTGAGATCGAAGCCGCGGTGCAGCCGGGCCGGACGCTTTCGTCCGAGGAGATTGCTGCGATTCTCGCCTTTCTCGACACCCTCAGTGATCCCGCCGCGATCAAGGGCCGGCTCGGCGTACCGGGGACGGTTCCAAGCGGTTTGCCGGTGGAGCGCTAGAGCCCGAGCTTAAGACCGCGTCCGTCGGGCGCGACCCGGGTGACCCGGTCGAGAGGGATCGAAGCCCACTCCGACTGGGTCCCGTTCGGCCAGATGATGCGAAGCTCTGCAGTGGTCGCGTCGCCGAGCCCGAAATGCACCGGCCCGGCCTGTCCACCGGCGTGACCGCCGCCGACCGTCACCTCGCGCGCCTGTTCCCCGTCACCGGTCCGGACCTCCAGCCACGCCCCGACCGCTCGGGTGTTCTGGGCAAAAACAGGCTCTACTCCGGCCCAATGCCCGGTGATTTCGGTGGCGTTTTGCCAGATCTCCATCGGCGCGCGGCGGTTGACGACGACGATGTCGAGCCGCCCGTCGCCATCGAGATCGGCGAGCGCCGCGCCGCGCGAGCGCTCGGTCGTGGCGATCCCCGCCGCCTCCGCGGCTTCGGTGAAATGTCCGTCCGGCCCCTGCATCAGGAGGTTGTTCGGATCGTTGATCGCATTCGACGGCATCTGGTCGACATTGCCCTTGGCGATGAAGAGATCCGCGCGCCCGTCGTTGTCGATATCGCCGAACTCGGCATGCCAGCCGGTCGAGGGCCTGCCGTCGTCGCCGAGAAACGGGACATGGGCATAGGTGCCGATCTCATAGGGCGCGTCGGTGAACCCCGTGCCGGTGTTGATCTGCAGGAGCTGGTCGCCCATCGAGGTCAACATCACTTCCGGCAGCCCGTCGCCGGTCACGTCGCCGCTGGCGATTCCCATGCCCCAGAGCGAGACCTTCGGCCAATCCTCCTGCCGCTCGACGAGCGGGTTGAGCCGGAACATCTGCTCGTAGCCGCCGCGTACATAATAGTGGCGGTCGTTGGAGATCCTCAGTTCGGGCACACCGATCCGCCGCCAGTCGCTGATCAGCATCGACAGCGCGCAGAAACCGGGCGCGATCACCTCGGGCAGGCCGTAGTGGTGGCCTTTGGGCCGGTAGAGGTCGGATGTATCGCAGGCTCCGAACGGCCCCTCGGGATTGGCCCGGTCCACATAATGGCCGAAGGCGAGGGTCGGCAAATCCTGCCCCGGCTCCCAGGTCGCAGAGAACGCGGTGGTCCAGGCGTCACGCGGCGCAAGGCCCCAGTCGGCGGTCGCATCGGTAAAGCGGCAATCCGGCGCGCCGCGCAAAAGCTGGTCAGTCCCGACCCGCAGCACGGCGAGGTCGAGCCAGCCGTCGCCGTCGATATCTAGTGGATAGGCGCCGGTTACTCCGGTCATCTCAGCCAGCGCGCCCCTAGAAAAGGTGATCGGCTGCCCGGGACCGGGCGTACTGTTGACGAAGAGCCGCGCCGGGTTCGCCCCCCCGGCGGCGAAGAGATCGGGCCGTGCGTCGGCGTTGCAGTCGAGGACCGCGACCCCGCCGCCGACGAAATGCTCCCAGCCGCCGTCATAGACATGCGGCGCGGGCAAGCCCAGGGCGCGGTCGACGAAAACAGGCTCTGCACCGGCCGGAAAGGCGAAAACCAGCGCGGTCAGCAGCGCCCTCATTGCGCCGCGATCTCGCGGCCCGGCGCCAGCAATCCCTCGGTCACCGCCGAGAGCGCGAGCGCCGCCGCGCCATGTGCCCAGAGGAGATCGCCCCAGGCATGGATCTCGATCTTCGGGGCGGGACGGCCGGTGTTGAGCGCCAGCGCCTGGATCTCGGCCAGAGTCTCGTTGGCGTAGAGGTAGTCGTAGCGCATCCGCTCACCCGACAGGATGATCAGCTCGGGATCGAAGAGGTTCACGACATTGGCGAGCCCGAGCGCGAGAAACCGCCCGGCGCGATGGAAGATCGAGCGCGCCGCAGCGTTGCCCGCCTTGGCATGATCATAGAGGCTTTCGAGCAGCATGTTCGTCGACTGCGTCTCGCGGCTGGTCCAGTTCAGCGCGGTCGTCGCCTCGCGGGCGAGCGCGTAGTCGGCGACATAAGCCTCGAGGCACCCGCGCTGGCCGCAGCGGCAGAGCGCGCCGTCGAGCTGCACCTTGGTATGGCCAAGCTCCATCCCGAGCCCGCGGGCGCCGCGATAGATCCGGTGGTTGAGGACAAAGCCCATGCCGACGCCATGCTCGATCGTCACCACCGCAAAATCCGAGAGCCGCCGCCCGGCGCCGAACCAGAGCTCGGCGAGCGTCACGAGGTTGGCGTCGTTGTCGACCCGGACCGGCAGGCCGAGCCGCGCCTCGACCGCGCGGGCAAGCGGCACATGCCGCGCGACGAGGATCGGCGACCAATGCGCCACCCCGTCTGCGGCATCGACGAAACCCGGCACGCCGAGGCCGACGGCGCTCAATGCATCGCGGGTGATTCCGGCCTTGGCACAGATCCGCGCGAGCAAATCGTCGATCGTTTCGACCAGCGCTGGCAATTCCATCACTTGCGACTGCCGCGGAGCCGCGAGGTCGGCAATGAGGTTGCCGGCGAAGTCGACGATTACGGCGGTGTTCTCGCGCTCCGCGAGCTTGATCCCCGCCACGAGATGCGCCGACGCGCGCACGCCCAGCGCCACGGCAGGCCGGCCACGACCGGATTCGCCGTCGCGCGGAGCCTGGATCTCCTCGACGAGCCCCATCTCGATCAGCTCGGAGGTGAGCGTGGTGACCGTCGCGGGGCTGATCGCCAGCTCCTTGGCGACCTGAACCCGGGGGATCGAGCCCGCGGCGCGCACCCGTTCGAAGATCTGCTGGCGCAGCGGCCGCGAGGATTCCGACAGCGCCGGGATATGCGGGCCGCAGCCGAGCGAATCAGGCCCCATGCGCTGGCTGTTCCGGGTGTCGCCCTCGGTCATTAATTAGCACGCCTAACTAAAAATAGCCAAATTAGCGGCCCTTCAGCCAAATTCTTGGCGATTTCGCGATGGATCTGGCAGTTTTGTTTCACATATGTACTTTGTCGAACTTATTTTAATTTGACAAGCGAATTTATTCGCGGCAGCCTTGAGGAAGTTCGGCGCACCCGCCGATCCGGGCGTGAGGCCCGTCCAAGGGAGGAGACAATGACGAAAACCTTTCTCGCGGCCGTCGTCCTGACGGCCGGCTTTGCCACATCCGGCTGGGCGCAGACCGTCGGTGTGAGCTGGTCGAATTTCCAGGAGGAGCGCTGGAAGACCGACGAGGCGGCGATGAAGGCCGCGCTCGACGCGGCCGGAGCCACCTATGTCTCGGCCGATGCGCAATCGTCCTCGGCCAAGCAGCTTTCGGACATCGAGGCGCTGATCGCGCAGGGCGTCGACGCTCTGATCATCCTCGGCCAGGACACCCAGGCCGTGGTGCCCGCAGTGCAGGCCGCGGCCGACGAGGGCATCCCGGTCGTCGCCTATGACCGGCTGATCGAGGATCCGCGCGCCTTCTACCTGACCTTCGACAATATCGAGGTCGGGCGGATGCAGGCACGCGCGGTCTTCGAGAAGATGCCGAAGGGCCGCTATGTGATGATCAAGGGCTCGCCCACCGATCCCAATGCCGACTTCCTCAGGGGCGGCCAGCAGGAAGTGCTGCAGGCGGCGATCGACAGCGGCGACATCACCATCGCCGGCGAGGCCTATACCGATGGCTGGCTGCCGGCGAACGCCCAGAAGAACATGGAGCAGATCCTCACCGAGACTTCGAACGGAGTCGATGCGGTCGTCGCCTCGAACGACGGCACGGCGGGCGGCGTCGTGTCGGCGCTGACCGCGCAGGGCATGGCCGGAATCCCGGTCTCGGGCCAGGACGGCGATCATGCGGCGCTGAACCGGGTCGCGGCCGGGACCCAGACCGTGTCTGTCTGGAAAGACGCGCGCGAACTTGGCAAGGCGGCGGGCGAGATCGCCGTCGCGCTCGCCGGCGGCACCGCGATGGAGGCGATCCCGAACGCGGTCAAGTTCACCACGCCCGGCGGCAACGAGATGAACGCCGTCTTCCTCGCGCCGATCCCGGTGACGCAGGACAACCTTTCGGTCGTGGTCGATGCCGGATGGATCAGCAAGGACGCGCTCTGCCAGGGCGTGAGCGCTGGTCCGGCACCCTGCAACTGATCCCCTGATGCAAAGGCGCGCTCCGGCCCCCGAGGCCGGGGCCCGCCCTCTCGGGCCCATCTTCAGAAGGAACGGACATGTCCGACGTGGCCAAGCACGCCCCCCATGAAATCCGCCAGCGCAGCCTTCTCGAAACGCTGGAGATCGACACCAGACTTCTCGGCATGATCGGCGCCTTCGTGGTGATCTGCCTCGGCTTCCAGGGCTGGACCGGGTTCCGGCTGCAGCCGGAGTTCACCGCGAACCCCTTCGCCTGGCTCTCGGACGGCGCGTTCCTGTCGGCGCGCAACATCTTCAACCTGACGATCCAGACGGTCTCGGTCGCGATCATGGCGACCGGTATGGTCTTCGTCATCGTCACACGCCACATCGACCTTTCCGTTGGTGCGCTTCTCGCGCTCTGTTCGGCGGTGATGGGGCTGATGCAGGTCTGGCTGGTGCCGACCGTGATGGGGCTCGGCTTCGGCCATCCGATGGTGGCGCCGATGGCAATGGTCGCCGGGCTCGCCACCGGCACGCTGGTCGGCGCCTTCAACGGCTGGTTCATCGGCTACCAGCGCATCCCGGCCTTCATCGTGACGCTCGGCGGCCTTCTGATCTGGCGCAATGTCGGCTGGTACATGACCTCCGGCCAGACGCTCGGGCCGCTCGACAAGAATTTCCTGCTGTTCGGCGGCTCCGAGGGCACGCTCGGCGCGACCGCCTCCTGGATCGTTGCCGCGATCGCCGCGGCGCTCGCGATCTGGGCGCAGTTCCAGGGCCGCAAGGCCAAGCTGGCGCATGACTTCCGCGTCAAGCCGATCTGGGCCGAGGTGATGATGTCGGCGATCTATGCCGGCGCGATCTTCGGCTTCGTCGCGATCCTGAATTCCTACGAGGTCCCGGCCGGCCGTCTGCGCCGCATCTTCGCGGCCCGCGGCGAGACCATGCCGGAAGGTTACAGCGAGGTCTTCGGCCTTCCGATCTCGGTCCTGATCCTGATCCTTCTCGCCATCGCGATGACCATGATCGCGCGGCGCACCCGGTTCGGGCGCTACATCTTCGCCACCGGCGGCAATCCCGACGCGGCGGAGCTTTCGGGCATCAACACCCGGCTCCTGACGGTCAAGGTCTTCGCGCTCATGGGCTTTCTCTGCGCGCTCTCGGCGATCGTCGCCCAAGCGCGTTTGCAGAACCACACCAACGACATCGGCACGCTCGACGAGCTCCGCGTCATCGCCGCTGCGGTGATCGGTGGCACAGCGCTTTCGGGTGGAATAGGCACGATCTACGGCGCCATTCTCGGTGCGCTGATCATGCAGTCGCTGCAATCGGGCATGGCGATGGTGGGCGTCGACTCGCCGTTCCAGAACATCGTCGTCGGCCTTGTCCTCGTAATCGCTGTCTGGATCGACATCCAGTACCGCAAGCGTACGGGAGCCCTGAAATGACCCAGGATCGCGGAACCCCCCTCGTCGAGCTGCGCGACATCTCGATCGCCTTTGGCGGCATCAAGGCCGTGGATCACGTCACAGTCGATCTCTATCCCGGCGAGGTCGTCGGCCTGCTCGGCCACAATGGCGCTGGCAAGTCGACGCTGATCAAATGCCTCTCCGGCGCCTACCAGGCGGATTCGGGCGAGATCTTCATCAATGGCCAGAAGGCCAGCATTCAGAACCCGCGCGACGCCCGCGCCTACAATATCGAGACTATCTACCAGACGCTCGCGCTCGCCGACAATCTCGACGCCGCCTCGAACCTCTTCCTCGGACGCGAGCTGGTGACGCCGATGGGCTTCGTGGACGAGGCGCGGATGGAGGCCGAGACGCGCAAGATCATGGCCCGGCTCAACCCGAACTTCCGCAAGTTCAACGTGCCGGTCTCCGCGCTCTCGGGCGGTCAGCGGCAGTCGGTCGCGATCGCCCGCGCGGTCTATTTCAACGCCCGGATCCTGATCATGGACGAGCCGACGGCTGCGCTCGGGCCGCACGAGACGCAGATGGTCGCCGAGCTGATCGAGGAGCTGAAGCGCCAGGGGCTCGGAATCTTCCTGATCGAGCACGACATCCACAATGTGATGAAGCTCTGCGACCGGGCGAGCGTGATGAAGAACGGTCAGCTCGTCGGCACGGTGAACGTGGACGAGGTCACCGACGACGACATCCTCGGCATGATCATCCTCGGCAAGAAGCCCGAAAAGGCGGCGTGATGTACCTCGGGCTCGATCTTGGCACGTCGGGCCTGAAGGGCGTTCTGATCGACGCCGACCAGCGCATCGTGGCCGAGGCGACGGCGCCGCTCACCGTGTCGCGACCGAGGGACGGCTGGTCCGAGCAATCGCCCGCCGATTGGATCGCCGCCGCCGAGGCGGTGCTGCGCGCGCTGCCCGAGGCGGCGCGCGCAGCGGCCGAGGCGATCGGGCTTTCCGGGCAGATGCACGGCGCAGTCCTTCTCGACCGGTCCGACAACGTGCTGAGGCCCTGCATCCTCTGGAACGATACCCGCGCCCACCGGGAGGCCGCCGAGTTCGACGCCGACCCGGCGTTCCGGCGGATCAGCGGCAACATCGTCTTTCCCGGCTTCACGGCGCCCAAGCTTCTCTGGCTCCGCCGCCACGAACCGGCACTTTTTACGCAGGTGGCGCGGGTGCTCCTGCCCAAGGACTACCTCCGGCTCTGGCTGACCGGAGAGCATGTCGCGGAGATGTCGGACGCCTCGGGCACGAGCTGGCTCGACACCGGGGCGCGCGACTGGTCGGAGGCGCTTCTGGCCGCAACCGGGCTTGACCGCACCGCGATGCCGCGGCTCGTCGAGGGCGTCGCAGTGTCCGGCCGACTTCGGCCGGAACTGGCACGCCGGTTCGGGCTGAGGCCTGGCGCAGTCGTGGCCGGCGGGGCGGGTGACAACGCGGCGGCGGCAATCGGGCTTGGAGTGGTGAAGACGGGGCAAGGGTTCGTCTCGCTCGGCACGTCGGGCGTGCTTTTCGCCGCGAATGACCGCTATAGACCCGATCCCGCGACGGCGGTCCACAGCTTCTGCCACGCGCTCCCGGGCAAGTGGCACCAAATGGGGGTGATCCTTGCCGCCACCGATGCGCTGAACTGGTTTGCGCGGCTCGCCGGAAGCGAGCCTGCCGCTTTGGCCGAGGCGCTCGGCACGCTGAAGGCGCCCGGCAAGACCCGGTTCCTTCCCTTTCTCGGCGGCGAACGGACGCCCCTGAACGACGCCGCGATCCGCGGCGCCTTCATCGGCCTCGACCACGCCACCGATCGCGAGGCCGCGACGCGCGCGGTGCTCGAGGGCGTGACCTTCGCAATCCGGGACTGCCGCGATGCGCTCTACGCGACCGGCTCGAGGATCGACCGGCTGCTTGCGACTGGCGGCGGCGCGAAATCGGATTATTGGCTCGCGGCGCTGGCCACGGCGCTCGGCACACCGGTCGCCCGGCCCGCCGCGGGGGATTATGGCGCCGCCTTCGGGGCTGCCCGGCTCGCGTTCATGGCCGCGACCGGCGCCGGGGCAGAGATTGCGACGCCACCCACCATCGCCCGAACCTTCGAACCCGTCGCGGCGCTCACCGAGGCCTTCGACGCGGGCCATGCCCGCTATCGGGCCGCCGCAACTGCCATCAGGGGGCTGACATGACCCATTTCTTCGACCGAATCCCGAAGATCCGCTACGAGGGGCCCGACTGCACCAGCGATTACGCCTACCGCCATTACGATCCCGACGCGGTCGTGCTCGGCAAGCGGCTCGAGGACCAGCTGCGGTTCGCGGTGGCCTGGTGGCACAGTTTCGCCTGGCCCGGCGGCGACCCGTTCGGCGGCGCGACCTTCGAGCGGCCGTGGTTCGGCGACACGATGGCCCACGCCAAGCTGAAGGCAGATGCCGCGTTCGAGATGTTCGACCTGCTCGGCGTGCCGTTCTTCTGCTTCCACGATGCCGACGTGCGGCCCGAAGGCGCGAGCTTTGCCGAAAGCGTGCGCAATCTTGAGGAGATCGTCGATTACATCGGTCAGAAGATGGCGGGCCAGCGCACGCGGCTCCTCTGGGGCACCGCGAACCTCTTCTCGCACCGCCGCTTCATGGCCGGAGCCGCGACCAACCCGGATCCCAATGTCTTCGCCTATGCCGCGGCGACGGTGAAGTCCTGCATGGACGCGACTCACCGCCTCGGTGGCGAGAACTACGTCCTATGGGGCGGGCGCGAGGGTTACGAGACGCTGCTCAACACCGACCTGACGCGCGAGGCCGAACAGGCCGGGCGGTTCCTGCAGATGGTCGTCGATTACAAGCACAAGATCGGGTTCAAGGGCACGATCCTCGTCGAGCCGAAACCACAGGAGCCGTCGAAGCACCAGTACGACTATGACGTCGCGACAGTCTACGGCTTCCTCAAGCGGTTCGGGCTCGAGGGCGAGGTCAAGGTCAACATCGAGCAGGGCCACGCGATCCTCGCCGGTCATTCCTTCGAGCACGAGATCGCGCTCGCCGCCTCGCTCGGCCTGTTCGGCTCGATCGACATGAACCGCAACGATTACCAATCGGGCTGGGACACCGACCAGTTCCCGGACTCCGTCCCCGAAATGGCCCGCGCCTATTACGAGATCCTGCGCGCGGACGGTTTCACCACCGGCGGCACCAATTTCGACGCAAAACTTCGGCGCCAGTCGCTCGACCCCGAGGACCTTATTCTCGCCCATGTCGGCGCGATGGATGTCTGCGCGCGGGCGTTCAAGGCGGCGGCGGCGCTGTACGAGGACGGCGCGCTCGAGGCGGCGCGAGCGGCGCGCTATGCGGGATGGAACGATCCTGCGAACCGGACAATGCTGCAAGGTGCGACACTTGAGGAGATTTCGGACCGGGTCCTTCGCGATGGGATCGACCCGAAACCGCGCTCGGGACGGCAGGAGCGGCTGGAAAACCTCTGGAACCGATTCGTGTGAGTCCGCGGCGCTGATCCGGTGCCTCGTTGGCCACAATGGAAGGGATGCGTTTCGGGCCCTGTCGACTCAAACGATTGTCCGCGACCATAACGTATTGATAAAGCGTAATTAAACGTCGAGACGCCATACTGCGTAAGCGACTTCAACCGCGGTCGGCGAAGCTTCGTTCACTCCCGATTAAGCTTAACTGATCCGTAACAACTCAGCCCTTAGCTTTGCGGCATGTCCGGATGCAGAGCCCGACCGGACCCATTGACGAGGGAGTTCTCCGGGATGGCCGCCCCGTATTTCGAGTTCCACAACGTAGCCCCCTTCGATACGCCGCGCTTCTATTCCGCGATTGGAAAGCGCGTGCTGGATGTCGCGCTGGTTGTCCTGGCGCTGCCGCTCGTGCTGCCGCTGGTGGCGTCGGTCCTCTGCCTCACCGCGCTGTCCGGCGGTCGTCCGCTCTACTCGCAAAAACGGATCGGTCGCGACGGATTGCCGTTTCGCTGCTGGAAGGTCCGGACCATGATCCCTGACGCCGAGAGCGTGTTGGCCCGGATACTTCAGGCCGACCCCACCCTTGCAGCGGAATGGGGCCGTACCCAGAAACTGTCCCGGGACCCAAGGATCACGCGGCTCGGCGCGGTCCTGCGCCGGACCAGCCTCGATGAGCTGCCGCAACTTTGGAACGTGCTCACCGGCTCCATGAGTCTTGTCGGTCCCCGTCCGTTCCTGCCGGAGCAGCGGGCGCTCTATCTCGACGGCCGCCAGGATGCGGCCTATTACCGGATGCGGCCGGGGATAACCGGCCTTTGGCAGATCGGGTGCCGAAATCGCGGCTCGTTCTCGGAGCGCGCAAACTACGACACCGCCTATGGGCATTCTGTCAGCCTCGGCACCGATCTTTCGGTACTCGCGCGGACCTTCGGTGCAGTGATGCGCGCGACGGGTGTCTAGCCGAACCGTGCCCAGATCGCGGTGGCGCCCAGCCCCTCGACAAAGACGCGATGCGCTTCGGCCTCTTCGGCGGTGAGCCGCGGGGCAAGCGGCGCGGGCCGCGCCGTCGGGCGCCAGGTCCCGGCGGTGGCGGCGTTGCCGGGTGTGGTGGTTGCAGCCGTCAGCCCAAAATCGGGCTGCCGCCCGCCGATGAGTTCCAGATAGACCTCGGCGAGAAGCTCGCTGTCGAGTAGCGCCCCGTGCTTCTCGCGCGCCGAGTTGTCGATGCCGAAGCGCCGGCAGAGCGCGTCGAGCGAGGCGGGTGAACCAGGGAACTTGCGCCGCGCCATCGCGACGGTGTCGAGCGCGCGGTCCATCGGCAGGAGCGGAAGGCTCGCCCAGCCAAGCTCGGCATTGAGGAACTTCATGTCGAAGGCGGCGTTGTGGATCACCAGCCGCGAATCCGTCCCGACGAAGTCGAGAAATGCTCCGGCGATCTCGGTGAACCGCGGCTTGTCGCGCAGGAAATCATCTCCGAGGCCGTGGACCTCGAAGGCTGCGGTCGGCATCGCGCGTTCGGGGTTGATGTACTGGTGATAGGTCCGCCCGGTCGGAACATGGTTGAATAGTTCGACCGCGCCAATCTCGACGATGCGGTCGCCTTCGGCGGGTTCGAAGCCGGTGGTTTCGGTGTCGAGGACGATTTCACGCATGGCTGTTCCGAAGCTCCGCGATCAGGTTTTGCACAGCCGCGCGGGTTTGATCAAGGCTGCGGGTCTCGATCACATGGGTGGCTCGGGCGCGTTTCTCGGCATCCGGCATCTGCCGCGCGAGGATTGCCGCAAGCTGCGCCTCGGTCATTCCAGGCCGGGCGAGGACGCGCGCGCGCTGGGTCTCGACGGGTGCGGTGACGACAAGCGTGGCGTCGAGCCAGGTCTCGGCGCCGGTCTCGAAGAGGAGCGGGATGTCCAGCACCACGAGGGTCGCGCCGTCGGCCTCGGCCCCGGCGATGAAGGCGGCACGGTCGGCGGCCACGAACGGGTGGACGGCGGCCTCGATCTGCGCGAGCGCGGCGGGGTCGCTGGCGATCCAGGTCTTGAGCCCCGTGCGATCGACCGCACCATCGACCACCGCCTCGGGGCAGAGCGCGGCGATCGCCGGCACGGCGGCGCCGCCCTTCGCATAGAGACGATGAACCGCGGCGTCGGCGTCCCAGACCGGCACGCCTTCAGCTGCAAACATGGCCGCCGTGGTGGACTTGCCCATGCCGATCGAGCCGGTGAGACCCAGAAGAAAAGGCCGCGTCATGCGCCCAGAACCACGTCCCGCGTCGCCTGGTCAACCTCGGGACGCGCGCCGAACCAACGCTCGAACGCCGGCGCCGCCTGGTGAAGGAGCATGCCGAGCCCGTCCACGGTCACGCAGCCCATCGCCTCGGCCTCTTCGAGCAGCCTCGTGCGCAAGGGCGTATAGACGAGATCCGTCACCACCGCGGATTTCGAAAGCGCGTCGAGCGGCACGCGGAAATCCGGCTTGCCGACCATGCCGAGCGAGGAGGTGTTCACGACGGTGACGGCATCTTCCAGCATCGAACCCGCGTGGACCCAGTCGTAGACGATGACCTTGGCGCCGAATTCCTGCCGGAGCGCCTCGGCACGGGCGCGAGTGCGGTTTGAAAGACGGATCTCCGGCACGCCAACCTCGATCAGCGAGGCGATGACCGCGCGGGCGGCACCGCCCGCGCCGAAGACGGCGGCGGCTCCCGATTGCGGCGCCCAGGTCGGGGCGTTCTGCCTCAGATTGGCGATGAAGCCATAACCGTCGGTATTGTCCGCATGAATCCGTCCGTCCTTGCGGAAGATCAGCGTGTTCGCCGCGCCGATCAGGGCGGCGCGATCGGTCACGACATCGGCGAGCGCGAGCACCGTCTCCTTGTGCGGGATCGTGACGTTGACGCCGACGAACCCAGCTTTCGGAAGCGTGGCGATCACCTCGCGCAGATCCGACTGCGCCACATCCATCGGGATGTAATACCCGCGGATGCCATAGGTCTTCAGCCAGTGGCCATGAAGCTGCGGCGACTTCGAATGCGCGATCGGCGAACCGATGACGCCGGCGAGCGGAATGCGGGGATGGTCGGTCATGTGGCGATGTCGCCCCGAATGCCGAGCCAGGTCAAGAGTTCGATGAGCGGCAGGCCGAGAACGGTAAAATAGTCGCCTTCGATGCGGGAAAAAAGGCGCACTCCCTCTTCTTCGAGCTTGTAGCAGCCGACGCTGTGGCGAACGCTGTCCCAGTTTCGGTGGAGATAGGCGTCGAGATAAGCGTCAGAGATGTCGCGCATGGTCAGACGTACAGTACCGACATGACGCCAGAGCGGAGTTCCGGCCTGACAGACGATCGCTGCGGAATAGAGACGGTGAGTCCGTCCCGCGAGCGCGCGCAGATGGTCGCGCGCCTCGTCGATGTCGGCGGGTTTGGCGAAGATCCGCCCCTCGCAGTCGAGGATCTGGTCGCAGCCGATCACCAATGCGGTGGGGTCCTTCTCGGAGATCTTCCTCGCCTTCATCTCGGCCAGCGCGTCGGCGAGATCGCGACCTCCGGCGCCGTCGGCCTCGAGCGCGGCGCGGATCGCGTCCTCGTCGACGCGGGCGGGGCGGATATCGGGGGCGAGGCCGGCTGCGGCGAGCAATCCGGCCCGGATCTCCGAGCCGGAGGCGAGGACGATTTTCGGGCGACCGGTTTCAGGCATTGGGGACCGTTCTGTGGACAAAGCCAAGGGGAGGGCAGGTATCAATCCGGGGATAAATCGGGTTCCGGACGTTGCTGGCGGAACCGGAGTGGTTATGTCAAGCGCGATGACGGATTATCCACCTGTGCGCCGCACTTACTCAGATCTGGGGAAAACTCCGCCGTGGCGGCACTTCGGGCAACAAAAGTTATCCCCAGGTCAACCGGAAAAGGGGTATAGTTAACGCATAGAATACAAAGGAGAAAATTTCGAAAATTCGCGCTGATGCGAAAGTTATGCACGGAGCTTTCCTCAGGGTTGTCGGCTTGTGGGTGTCCACTGTATTCCGGGTGTAATCCCTGTCATCCACAGGCCCAATATCTACTACATCTCTTTTCTTTCCATATTCATTGATTAGGAAGAAACGCGAACGGATGCGAGGGAGCGGGCAGGTGACGGACCTTCTGGTGGCGATCTATCCATGGACCAAGGTGTTCCATGTAATCTCTGTGATCGCCTGGATGGCGGGGCTGTTCTACCTGCCGCGGCTTTTCGTCTATCACGCCGAGTCCGTGGAATCCGGCGGCGAGACCGACCGCCTGTTTCAGGTGATGGAGCGCAAACTTCTGCGGCTGATTATGAACCCCGCGATGACGGCGACCTGGGTGTTCGGGCTTTGCCTGGTGTTCACGCCGGGGATCGTCGATTGGAGTGCGATCTGGCCCTGGACCAAGGCTGGTGCGGTGATCGTGATGACATGGTTTCATCATTGGCTGGGGTATCGGCGCAAGGATTTCGTTGCCGGGCGGAACAGCCGGACGGGTCGCACCTACCGGCTGATGAATGAGATTCCGACGGTGCTGCTGGTCATCATCGTGGTCTCGGTCATCGTTCGGTTCTGAGCGGAGATTGACTCCGAGGCGTATGCGCGTGTAAGGATCGGCCAAGCCCCGCCGTCCGGCGTGCGGTATTTCCCCTGATGACCCTTCGCGCCGCCCCGAGGGCCGTGCCTGATACGATCGGTTCCCAATGACCCAAGAGCGACTGAACCTTGCCGAACTGAAGGCAAAGAGCCCGGCTGACCTGCTGGCCATGGCCGAGGACCTCGAGGTCGAGAACGCCTCGACGATGCGCAAGGGCGAGATGATGTTCTCGATCCTGAAGGAGCATGCCGAGGAAGGCTGGGAGATCGGCGGAGACGGCGTGCTGGAGGTGCTTCAGGACGGGTTCGGCTTCCTGCGTTCGCCCGAGGCTAACTACCTGCCGGGTCCGGATGACATCTATGTCAGCCCCGACATGCTGCGCCAGTACTCGCTGCGCACCGGCGACACCGTCGAAGGGGTGATCCGCGCGCCCGGCGAGAACGAGCGTTACTTCGCGCTGACCAAGGTGACGTCGATCAACTTCGAGAACCCGGAGAAGGCGCGGCACAAGGTCGCGTTCGACAACCTGACGCCGCTCTATCCCGACGAGCGGCTCAAGATGGAAATCGAGGATCCGACCATCAAGGATCGTTCGGCGCGGATCATCGACCTGGTTGCGCCGATCGGGAAGGGGCAGCGCGCTTTGATCGTGGCGCCGCCAAGGACCGGCAAGACCGTGCTTCTGCAGAACATCGCGCATTCGATCGAGACCAACCACCCGGAATGCTATCTGATCGTGCTTCTGATCGACGAGCGTCCGGAAGAAGTGACGGACATGCAGCGCAGCGTGAAGGGCGAGGTTATCTCCTCGACCTTCGACGAACCGGCGACGCGCCACGTCGCGGTGAGCGACATGGTGATCGAGAAGGCGAAGCGGCTCGTGGAGCACAAGCGCGATGTGGTGATCCTGCTCGACTCGATCACCCGCCTCGGGCGGGCGTTCAACACCGTCGTGCCGTCCTCGGGCAAGGTGCTGACCGGCGGCGTCGACGCGAACGCGCTGCAGCGGCCGAAGCGGTTCTTCGGGGCGGCGCGCAACATCGAGGAGGGCGGTTCGCTGACGATCATTGCGACCGCGCTGATCGATACCGGAAGCCGGATGGACGAGGTGATCTTCGAAGAATTCAAGGGTACCGGCAACTCGGAGATCGTGCTCGACCGCAAGGTCGCGGACAAGCGGGTCTATCCGGCCATGGATATCCTCAAGTCCGGAACCCGGAAGGAAGATCTCTTGGTGGACAAGAACGATCTGCAGAAAACGTACGTCCTGCGCCGCATCCTCAACCCGATGGGAACGACGGACGCGATCGAGTTCCTGATCTCCAAGCTCAAGCAAACCAAGACGAACTCCGAGTTCTTCGACTCGATGAACGCCTAATTTATTTAGGTAAAACAATAGGTTATGACCATGGACACGATCTACGCCCTGGCTTCGGCGCGGGGCAAGGCGGGTATTGCGGTCATCCGGATTTCAGGTCCGGACGCCTGGCCCGCGGTCAGGTTTCTCGCCGGGAGTTTGCCGCCGCCGCGACGGGCCGGTCTTCGGAAGCTGAGGCTCGACGGAGAGGTGATCGACGAAGCAATGATCGTGACCTATGCGGCGGGGGCGAGTTTCACCGGGGAAGAGACGGCAGAGCTGCAGGTGCATGGCGCGACCGCAACCGTCGCGGCGGTGCTGAAGGCGTTATCGGAGCGGCCGGGTCTGCGCCCCGCGGACGCGGGAGAGTTCACGCGGCGGGCGCTGGAGAATGGTCGGCTCGACCTTGCGCAGGTCGAGGGACTTGCAGATCTCATCGAGGCGGAAACCGAGGCGCAACGCAAACAGGCGCTGCGGGTGCTGTCAGGGGCGGTCGGGGCGCGCGCCGAAGGGTGGCGCCGCGATCTGATTCGCGCGGCGGCGCTCTTGGAGGCGACGATCGATTTTGCGGACGAGGATGTGCCGGTGGATGTAACACCGGAGGTTTTGGCGCTTATCGACGCGGTCGCCGAGGAACTGCGGCGTGAGATGAGGGGTTTCGGGGCGGCGGAGCGGGTCCGGGAAGGTTTCGAGGTCGCCATCGTCGGCCGTCCGAATGCCGGGAAATCGACGCTGCTCAATGCACTGGCCGGGCGCGACGCAGCAATCACGTCCGAAGTTGCCGGTACGACGCGGGACGTGATTGAAGTGCGTATGGATCTCGACGGTCTGGCGGTGACGTTGCTCGATACCGCAGGGTTGCGAGAGACGGACGACCATGTGGAAAGCATCGGTGTGGAGCGCGCTCTGGCGCGGGCGCGCCTCGCCGATCTTCGGGTGTTTCTGGTCGAAGGTGAAGCTGTGCCGATGATCGAGCCGCGGACCGAGGATATCGTCGTCAGCGCGAAGGCGGATCTCAGCGCGGGTGGCGGGTCAAGAATGGGTGTCTCGGGAATGACGGGGCAGGGCGTGTCGGAGCTGATTGCGGCGATTTCGGAGCGACTCGGGAAGCGCGCCGGTTCCGCGGGGCTTATCACGCGCGAGCGGCATCGATTGGCAATCGAGCGCGCCGTGGGGTCTATGGAATCGGCGCGTGATGAGGTAAGAAACGGACCGGATCGGGCGGAGCTGGCTGCCGAAAATCTCCGGCATGCCGTGAGGGCGCTCGATTCTCTGGTCGGGCGTGTTGATGTTGAGGATCTTCTCGATGAAATCTTCTCGAGTTTCTGCATCGGCAAGTGAGGAGTGTTTCACGTGAAACATTTTGACGTCGTGGTGGTCGGTGGCGGGCATGCAGGGGTCGAGGCGGCTCATGCAGCGGCGCGGCTCGGTGCTTCGACGGCACTTGTGACGCTGCGCCGAGATGGTATTGGCGTGATGTCTTGCAATCCGGCGATCGGAGGGCTTGGTAAGGGCCATCTCGTCCGCGAGGTCGATGCGCTCGATGGCGTGATGGGGCGGGTGGCGGATAAAGCCGGCATCCAGTTCCGGCTCCTTAATCGGCGCAAGGGGCCAGCGGTCCAGGGACCGCGTGCTCAAGCGGATCGAAAACTCTACCGGCAGGCTATGATCTCGGAGATGGAAGCGCGGCCCGACCTCGTCCTGATAGAGGGCGAAGTCATTGATTTCCGAATTCATGATCAGGGAGTTGCCGGTGTCGTTCTCGCTGATGGCGCGGTCATTGAAGCCCATGCCGTTGTCCTGACCTCTGGCACGTTCCTTCGCGGAGTGATCCATATCGGCGATCAGCGCCAGCCGGGAGGCCGAATCGGCGACAGGCCCTCAGTCCGGTTGGCCGAACGAATTGATGGATTTGGACTTCCGCTTGGCCGGCTCAAGACGGGAACGCCGCCGCGGCTTGATGGACGCACGATCAACTGGGATGGCTTGGAGCTTCAGGACGGCGACGCGGAGCCAGTGCTGTTTTCCTTCCTCAATCGGCGCCCGTTCGCGCGCCAGATCAGTTGTGCAATAACTCATACGAACGAGCGCACCCATGCGTTGATTCGGGACAACCTTTCGCGCTCTGCCATGTATGGCGGCCATATTGAGGGCGTTGGTCCGCGCTACTGCCCCTCGATCGAGGACAAAGTCGTTCGATTTGCCGACAAAACGTCGCACCAGGTATTTCTTGAGCCGGAAGGGTTGGACGATCCGACAGTCTATCCCAATGGTATTTCAACATCGTTGCCGCTGGATGTGCAGGAGTCCTACGTTCGCTCGATCGCCGGGCTTGAAGCCGTGGAGATACTGCAGCCCGGTTACGCGATCGAATATGACTACGTGGATCCCCGCGCGCTGGCGCCGACTCTGGCGGTGAAGCAGGTACCGGGTCTATATCTTGCGGGCCAAATAAACGGAACTACAGGATATGAGGAGGCCGCGGCGCAGGGCCTCGTCGCGGGGCTTAACGCTGGACTCGCTGCACTGGGCCGGCCACCGGTGACCTTCAGCCGCACGAAGAGCTATATCGGCGTGATGATCGACGATCTGGTAACGCGTGGCGTGACAGAGCCATACCGTATGTTCACGTCGCGCGCGGAATTCCGGTTGTCGCTGCGCGCCGATAATGCGGACCAGCGACTCACGGGATTCGGTATCGAACTCGGATGTGTCGAAGAAGATCGGCGACTGCGCTTCCTCGGAAAGATGGAACGACTCACCGCGGGCCGGTCGGCGCTGGAGGCGGTTCAAATCACGCCGCGCGAAGCGGCGGAGTGGGGTATCAGCATCAGCCAGGACGGACAGCGCCGTTCGGCTTTTGCACTGCTGTCCTTTCCGGATGTGGATTTTTCGACACTGGTGCGAATCGATCCGGCGCTTGCGGATATCGACCTCGAAATCCAGGAGCAACTCGCACGCGACGCGCTTTACGCCAATTATATCGACCGGCAAAGATCCGATGTTGCAGCGATGCAGCGAGATGAACATCATGAAATCCCAGCAGATTTCGATTATACGGCGCTGCGCGGATTGTCCTACGAACTGCGCGAGAAGCTAATGCGCGCGCAGCCGAGAACTCTAGGACATGCGAGCCGTATCGATGGCATTACGCCGGCGGCGTTGACGGTCATCTTGGCGGCGCTGCGGCGCGCTGATAAGCAGCGCACGGCGGGGTAGGCGTGGGCGAGATCTTTGACTTCGGGCGGAATGTTTCACGTGAAACATCTGATCGGTTTGAAGGCTACGTTTCCATACTCCGGAAATGGAATCCGGCGATCAATCTCGTCGCGCGCTCGACGATCGATGACGTAAGACGCCGGCATCTTGCCGACTCGGTGCAGATCTTCGACTTGGCTCCTCCAGTAGCCCGGACTTGGACCGACCTTGGGAGCGGTGGCGGCTTTCCGGGGCTCGTTGCCGCGATTCTGGCGGCGGACGAGCGCCCGGACCTGAGAGTAACGCTTGTGGAAAGCGATCAGCGGAAGGCCGCGTTCCTTGACACGGTAAGCCGCGAACTCGGCCTCACGACCGAGGTTCGGGCCGAGCGAATCGAAGCGCTCGAGCCTCTCAAGGCCGAGGTCGTTTCGGCGCGAGCGCTTGCGCCTCTTGCGACGCTTGTGCGCTTTGCTGATCGGCACCTCGCAACCGGCGGTGTCGCCTTGTTCCCTAAAGGCGCGAATCATCAGGTCGAGATCGATCAAGCGCTTGAAGATTGGAAGTTTTCCTATCAAAAGACACCGAGCAGGACGGATCCCGACGCCGTCATCCTGACCATCGGAGGTATCACGCGTGTCTGATCCGACTCGTCCGCCGGGCCCGCGAATCATCGCAGTCGCCAACCAGAAGGGCGGGGTGGGCAAAACCACGACCGCGATCAATCTTTCCGCGGCGCTCGCCGAAGAGGGTTTGAGCGTGCTCCTCGTCGACATCGATCCTCAGGGCAACGCGTCAACCGGCCTCGGCATTGAGCCCGCGCAGCGGGAAAGGACCACCTACGATCTCCTGATCGAAGACGCATCACTGATGGACGTGATTCGCCCGACGAAAGTCGAGGGGCTCTGGCTCTGTCCCGCAACGACCGATCTCTCGTCGGCCGACATTGAGCTTGTCGCGAACGAAAAGCGCAGCTTTCTTTTGCACGACGCGCTGCGACAGCCGGCGATCGACAGTTTTGACTTTGACTACATCCTGATCGATTGTCCGCCTTCGCTCAGCCTGCTCACCGTCAACGCGATGGTCGCCGCACATTCGGTCCTGGTGCCGCTGCAGGCCGAATTCTATGCGCTCGAGGGCCTTTCGCAGCTGATGCTGTCGATCCGGCAAGTCCGGCAAACCGCCAATGCGGATCTGCGGATCGAGGGCATCGTCCTCACGATGTATGATAGCCGGAACAATCTCTCACAACAGGTAGAGGCTGATGCCCGCGACAACCTCGGCGCGCTGGTGTATGAGACGGTCGTGCCACGCAATGTCCGGCTGAGCGAGGCACCGTCCTACGCGGTGCCGGTTCTCGTTTACGACACGATGTCGAAGGGAAGTCTTGCCTATCGCGCGCTTGCGCAGGAAATGCTGGCGCGGCACGGGAAGAGCTAGGAAAGGGCAACACATGTCAGACAGAAAGAGCGAACGGCGCGGTCTCGGCCGCGGTCTTTCGGCCCTTATGGCGGACGTCAATCTTGACCGGGCGGAGGACTCGCTTGGTGACCGCCCTCGGCGGTCAGACGCGCGCGTGCCGGTTGAGAAGCTCGAGCCCAATCCCGACCAGCCCCGCCGGGATTTTCCGCGCGAGCAGCTTGAGGAGCTTGCCGCATCGATCCGCGCGAAGGGCATTATTCAGCCACTAATTGTCAGGCAAAATCCAAGAAAATCAGATAGTTACGAGATTGTAGCCGGCGAGCGACGCTGGCGCGCCGCGCAGATGGCGCAACTTCACGACGTTCCGGTCGTCGTTCGGGAATTCACCGATACCGAGGTGCTTGAAGTCGCGATCATCGAAAACATCCAGCGCGCCGACCTGAACCCGGTCGAAGAGGCGATGGGTTACCGTCAGCTCATGGACCGGTTCGGTCACACCCAGGAGAAGCTCGCGGAAGGCCTCTCGAAGAGCCGCAGCCACATCGCCAATCTCCTGCGGCTGCTGACCCTGCCCGACGAGGTCCAGACCTGGCTGCGTGAAGGTCAGCTGACCGCCGGGCATGCCCGCGCGCTCGTCACCACGGACAATCCCGTCGCCCTGGCACGGCAGGTCATCGCAAAGGGTCTTTCGGTACGCGAAACCGAGCGGCTGGCCAAGGCTCCGGCCAAAACAACCGCACCGCGACAGGCGGCGCGCCCGGAGAAGGACGCCGATACCCGCGTTCTCGAACAGGATCTCTCGGCCAATCTGAAGATGAAGGTAGTGATCGACCACAAGGGCCATGACGGCGGCAATCTGATGATCACTTACCGAACGCTCGACGAGCTTGACGAGCTCTGCCAGATCCTGAGTTCGACTCGCTAGGCCTCAGGCCGCGTCCAAAGAAACAGCAGCACGCCACAGAGAACGACGGCCTGCACGGCCAGCAGCCCGAGGGGCAGGCGGAATGCCGCGGCGAGGCACAGCGCAGCTGCAATCGACGCGCTCGCTATCCACTTTACGCGCCGCGAGACCGCGCCACGCTCCTGCCAGTCCCGGATTGGCGGTCCGAACTGATGATGCGCCACAAGCCAGCCATGCATCCGCTCCGACCCCCTTGCGAAACAGAAAGCCGCGAGCAGCAGAAAAGGGACCGTCGGCAAGAGCGGGAGCACGATTCCGGCCGCGGCCAATGCCAGGGCTGCGCCGCCCGCGAGCAGCCAGATCGGGCGGATCATGGCATCAACTCGCGAATTACGGCGTTTAATACGGCACGACCTGCTGCCGTCGCGGCAATTCGCGTGCCATCGCGGCGTAGCATCCCGAGCTCTTCAAGTCGGTCCACGGCGATCTCATACAACCCGACTCCAGCAAGCTGCGCATACCGGTTCATATCCATGCCCTCGACCAGCCTCAGCGCCATCATCAGGTATTCGCCGGCCTGATCGGCCTCCGAAATAGCTTCGCGCGGAGACTCTCCGTGGCCTGCCGCCTCGACCTGCTGTAGCCATCTGGAAGGAGCGAGCGGCGTTTCCGTCGCAAACCTCTGTCCTTTGAGCGTCAGCCGGCCGTGTGCTCCCGGCCCGATCCCGGCGTAATCGCCATAGCGCCAGTAGATCAGGTTGTGCCGGCTCTCCGCCCCATCCCGCGCGTGGTTCGACACCTCGTAGGCGGGCATACCGGAGGGTCCTAGAATATCTTGTGTTTTCAGATACATATCTGCCGACAGATCGTCCTCGGGCAATCCCCTCAAACCACCCGCCGCGTGGCGGGCGCCGAAGGCTGTTCCATCCTCGATCGTCAGCTGATAGAGCGACAGGTGATCCACCGCCATCGCCATCGCTTCGCCAAGTTCCGTCTCCCAAGCGCGCAGATCTTGATCCTGACGCGCGTAGATGAGATCGAAGCTCACCCGGGCGAAAACATCGCGCGCCACATCGAACGCCGCACGCGCCTCCGTGACCGAATGCAGCCGCCCGAGCCGCTTCAGATCAACGTCGTTCAACGCCTGAATACCCATCGAGATCCGGTTGACCCCGGCCTCGGCATAGCCGCGGAACCGCCCGGCCTCGACGCTGCCGGGATTGGCCTCGAGCGTCACTTCGAGATCGTTCGCCATCCTCCAGGTCGCACGCACCTTGTCGAGGATCGCCGCCACCAGTTCGGGCGCCATCAGCGACGGCGTGCCGCCGCCGAAGAATACGGTGTTGAGGATACGTCCCTCGGTCTCGCGTCCGACCCGCTCGATCTCCGAGAGATAGGCCCGCTTCCAGCGCTCCTGATCGATCTCGGCCGCGACGTGGGAGTTGAAATCGCAATAGGGGCATTTAGACGCGCAGAACGGCCAGTGCAAATAAAGCCCAAAACCACCGTGCTGCCAGTCTTCCATCAATGCCACTCCGGTCCGACCCGTCTTCACCCTTTGAAGGCGGTGACCTCGATCTCGACCTTCATTTCTGGCCGGATCAGCCCCGCGACCACCATGGTCGCCGCCGGCCGGATCTCGCCGAACGCCTCTCCGAGCGCCGGCACCAGGTCCTCGACCAGCGCGGCATCGGTCACCGTATACTGCACTCGCACCACATCCTCGAGGGTGAATCCAGCCTCACCCAGGACATCGCGGATCGTCGAGAAGCAGTTCCGTGCCTGATCTGCGATTTGCTCCGGGATCGTCATCGTGGCGTAATCATAGCCGGTCACGCCCGACACAAAACACCAGCCACCCTTCACGACTGCCCGGCTATAACCCATCGTCGCTTCGAACGGCGATCCGGTCGATATCCGCTTCATGCGTCGCTTCCCTCGAAACAGGCCACCAGCTTTCCGAACGCATCAGCGCGGTGACTGATCCGGTTCTTCTCGGCCGGATCCATCTCCGCGAAAGTCACGTCGTAGCCATCCGGCTGGAACATCGGATCGTAGCCGTGTCCTTGGGCCCCGCGCATTGGCCAGACGACCTGGCCCTCTACCTTGCCTTCGAACACCTCGTCGTGACCGTCCGGCCAGGCCAAAACCATCGTCGCCCGGAACCGCGCACGGCGGGGGTAGGGGGCGCCCGCGCGCTCCAGCTCATCCCAGGCCCGGGTCATGGCCTGCACGAAATCCCGCCCCGAAGGCGTCATCGCCCAATCGGCGGTATAGACGCCCGGCGCGCCGCCAAGACCGTCGACCTCGATGCCGCTGTCATCGGCGAGCGCGGGGAGCCCTGTCGTCATTGCGGCGGCATGGGCCTTGATGCGGGCATTGCCGACGAAGGTCGTCTCGGTTTCCTCGGGCTCCGGCAGCCCCATCTCGCCGCCGCTGACGCAGGCGATGCCGTAGGGTTCCAGAAGTGCCGCGATCTCGGCCAGCTTGCCCTTGTTGTGGGTCGCCACCAGCAGCCGCTTGCCCGAGAACTTCCGCATCAGATCGCTGCCTTCTGCGCCTCGACCAGTCGTGCGATCCCGGCCTCGGCGAGATCGAGGAGCCGGCCCATCTCGTCGCGCGAGAAGGTCGCGCCCTCGGCCGACATCTGCACCTCGATCAGACGCCCGCGTCCGGTGAGGATGAAATTGCCGTCGGTTCCCGCCTCGCTGTCCTCGGCGTAATCGAGATCGGCGATCGGCTGGCCGGCATAGATACCGCAAGAAACCGCGGCCACATGATCGACGATCGGATCCGAGGTCACGACCCCGGCCTTGAGGAGCTTGTTGACCGCCAGTCTGAGCGCCACCCAACCGCCGGTGATCGCCGCGCAGCGGGTGCCTCCGTCGGCCTGGATCACGTCGCAATCCACGACGATCTGGCGCTCACCAAGCGCCACCCGGTCCACGCCGGCTCGCAGCGCACGACCGATAAGCCTTTGAATTTCTTGAGTTCTTCCCGATTGCTTGCCGGCGGCCGCCTCACGACGATTGCGGGTGTTGGTGGCGCGGGGCAGCATGCCGTATTCGGCCGTGACCCAGCCGAGTCCGGTGCCCTTCAGGAACGAGGGCGCCTTGTCCTCGATCGTCGCGGTGCAGAGCACATGGGTGTCGCCGCAACGGATCAGGCAGGATCCCTCGGCGTGTTTGGTGACACCCGTTTCGATCGAGATCGCCCGCATCTCGTCGAGTTTCCGGCCAGAGGGTCGCATGGATCGTCCTTTCCTCGCTCTTTCGGCCAGATACAGGCCGCTTGGCCGCGGATGCAACCCCGATTGACGGTTGGGGTCTTGGCTCTTTAACTGTCCCGCACCCATATGGGGTTGGCGATGAATGACAGAGCAAAGATCCTGGCCGAGATGAACGACCGTTCGCGGGAGGTGTTCCGGCGCGTGGTCGAAGGGTATCTCGACAGCGGTGATCCGGTCGGCTCGCGCACATTGACCCACGCGATGAGCGAGAAGGTCTCGGCCGCGACGATCCGCAACGTGATGCAGGATCTCGAATATCTCGGCCTTCTCGACAGCCCCCACACCTCGGCCGGCCGGATCCCGACCCAGCTCGGTCTCAGGATGTTCGTCGACGGGTTGATGGAGGTCTCGACGCTCTCGCTCCAGGACCGCGAAGCGATCGATGCGACGACGGGCGGCAAGGAGCCGGGGGTCGCTTCGCTTCTCGACCGCGTCGGCCAGGCTCTGTCCGGAATTACTCACGGCGCGAGCCTCGTGTTGACGCCGAAGCACGAAGCCCCGATCCGCCACATAGAATTCGTGAGCCTCGGTCCCGAACGCGCGCTCGTGGTGCTTGTCTTCGCCGACGGCCAGGTCGAGAACCGTGTCTTTACTCCGCCTCTCGGCCAGACGCCGTCCTCGATGCGCGAGGCAGCCAACTTCCTCAACGTGCTGGCCGAGGGCCGGACACTTTCCGAACTTCGCGTCCATATGCGGACCGAGATTGCCCGGCGCCGTCAGGAGCTCGACGCCGCCGCGCACGCACTCGTGGAAAGCGGGCTTGCGGTCTGGGAGAATCCGGGCGAGGCGACGGAGCGGCTCATCGTCCGGGGTCGGGCGAACCTGATCGACCAGGCCGACGAGGCCGATCTTGACCGGATCCGCACGCTCTTCGACGATCTGGAACGCAAGCGCGACATCGCGGAATTTCTCGAACTTGCCGAGGCCGGTGAAGGTGTGCGCATTTTTATCGGCTCCGAGAACAAGCTTTTCTCACTTTCGGGTTCCTCTCTGGTGGTCTCTCCCTATATGAACGCTGACCGTAAGATCATCGGTGCCGTGGGTGTGATCGGTCCGACGCGGCTGAACTATGGCCGCATCGTGCCGATCGTCGACTACACGGCGCAACTCGTCGGACGGCTCTTGTCCGGGGAGCGCAAGGGATAAGACCATGAGTGACATGAAGAAAGACGAGATTGCCGAGGATCAGGCGCTGATCGGCGACGAGGGACTCGAGATCGACGTGATGGCCGGAGAGCTTGAGGCGCTTCGGGCCGAACGTGACGAGATGCGCGACCGATTCATGCGTGCGCTCGCGGACGCCGAGAACATCCGCAAGCGCGGCGAGCGCGACCGTCGCGAAGCCGAGCAATATGGCGGCTCCAAGCTCGCCCGCGATCTCCTGCCGGTCTACGACAACCTCAAGCGCGCGCTCGATGCGGCCAGCGAGGAAAGCCGCGTTGCCGCCAAGGGCCTCATCGAGGGCGTCGAGCTGACCATGCGCGAGTTGATCAGCGTCCTCGGTAAGCATGGCGTCCAGCCGGTCGTGCCGGCGGTCGGCGAGAGCTTCGACCCGCAACTGCATCAGGCGATGTTCGAGGCGCCGGTGCCCGGCACCAAGGCGGGGGACATCATCCAGGTGATGACCGAGGGCTTCATGCTCCACGAACGGCTGCTGCGCCCGGCGCAGGTCGGCGTCAGCTCGATGCCGAAGTCCTGAGTTCCGGCGTCGAGGGCGGGGGTTTCACACCCCCGCACCCCCGTGGGGTATTTCCGCAATGAAGAAGGGATGAGGTCGCGTCTCAGTCGCCGGTCAGGGCCTTGAGCTCGTAGAGCGCGGCCAGGGCTTCGAGTGGGGTCATCTCGTCGGGATGAAGGGCGGACAGCCGGTCTTCCAGCTGCGACTCCTGTTTGACCGGCCGCGCCGTGGCGGCGGGCGCGGCACTGAAGAGCGGCAGGTCGTCGATCAGCGTGTGCTTGCGGGTTCCGCCCTCGCGTTCGCCTTTCTCCAGCGCGTCCAGCACGATCTTTGCCCGTTCGACAACGGCCGTCGGCAGTCCCGCGAGGCGAGCGACCTGCACGCCGTAGCTGCGATCAGCCGCGCCCTTTCGGACCTCGTGCAGGAAGATCACCTCGCCTTCCCATTCCTTGACCGCGACAGTGGCGTTCTCGACCCCGTCGAGCTTGTGCGCGAGCGCGGTCATCTCGTGGTAATGGGTGGCGAAGAGCGCCCTTGTGCGGTTCACGTCATGCAGGTGTTCGAGCGTCGCCCAGGCGATCGAAAGGCCGTCATAGGTCGCGGTGCCGCGGCCGATCTCGTCGAGGATGACGAGCGCCCGGTCGTCGGCCTGGTTGAGGATCGCCGCCGTCTCGACCATCTCGACCATGAAGGTGGAGCGACCGCGGGCGAGGTCGTCGGCCGCGCCGACCCGGCTGAAGAGCTGGCTGACGAGGCCGATGTGGGCGCGGCGCGCCGGGACGAAGCTGCCGGCCTGCGCGAGGAGCGCGAGGAGCGCGTTCTGGCGCAGGAAGGTCGACTTGCCGGCCATGTTCGGGCCGGTCAGGAGCCAGATCGCCGGAGTCTCGCCGCTGGTCAGCAGGCAGTCATTGGCGATGAAGGGCTCGCCTGTGCGTTTCAGCGCGCGTTCCACGACGGGATGCCGCCCGCCCTCGATCTCGAAGGCGCGGCTGTCGTCGACCGTGGGTTCGCACCAGTCCTCGCCGCGAGCGATATCGGCGAAGGCGGCGGTGAGGTCGATCTCCGAGAGCGCACGGGCCGCTTGCGAGATGAGGACGGAGGTGTCGAGAACCATCGCTTTCAGGCCGTCATAGAGCCTTTTTTCGATCTCGAGCGCGAGGTTTCCGGCGTTGAGGATCCGGGTCTCCATCTCCGACAGCGGGACCGTGGTGAAGCGCACCTGGTTGGCCGTGGTCTGGCGATGGATGAAGGTCTCGTTCAGCGGCGCCGAGAGCATCTTCTCGGCATGGGTCGCGGTCGTCTCGATGAAATAGCCAAGCACGTTGTTGTGCTTGATCTTGAGGCTCTGGATACCCGTCTCGGTGATGTAGTCGGCCTGCATCCGAGCGATCACGCCGCGACCCTCGTCGCGCAGTTGCCGCGCCTCGTCGAGTTCCGGATTGTGGCCGGCCGCGATGAAGCCGCCGTCGCGGGCCAGAAGCGGCGGCTCCGCCACCAGGGCTGCATCGAGATAGGCAACGAGATCGCCGAAACCGACGAGATCCTTGGCGGCGCCGGCGAGCCGGGCCGGTATGTCTCCGTCAAGCCGCCGGGCGATGGAGCCGGCCTCGGCGAGCCCGGCGCGGATCGCGGCGAGATCGCGCGGTCCGCCCCGGTCGAGGGCGAGCCGCGACAGTGCCCGGTCGATGTCGGGCGCCTTCCTGAGATCGGCGCGTAGCGCCTCGGCGAGCCGGGCTTCGCCCGCGAGGAACCGCACCGCTTCGAGCCGCGCGCGGATCTCGGCGAGGTCGCGCGAGGGGGCGGAGAGCCGCCGTTCGAGAAGCCGCGCTCCGCCTGCGGTCACGGTGCGGTCGATCGCGGCGATCAGCGAGCCGTCGCGACCGCCCGAGAGCGACTGGGTGATCTCCAGATTGCGTCGCGTCGCGGCGTCGATCTGCACCGAGCCGCCCGGCATTTCCTTCACCGGCGGGCGCAGGAGCGGCAGCTTGCCGCGCTGGGTGAGGTCGAGATAGTCGACGATCGCGCCCATCGCCGAGGCCTCTGCCCGGTCGAAACTGCCGAAGGCGTCGAGCGTGGCGACGTCGAAAAGCTCGCAAAGGCGTTTCTCGGCCCCGGTACTGTCGAAGGACCCGCGCGAGAGCGGCGTCATCGCGGCCCCGGAATCAGACACTAATCCAGCCAGGTCGGCCTCTTTCGTCTCGCTGACGACGACCTCGCGCGCGCCAAGTCGCGCGAGTTCCGGCGAGAGCCGGGAGATCGGGCAGGGGATCACGCGAAACTCGCCGGTGGAGATATCGACCCAGGCGAGGGCGGCCGTGTCGCGCACCTCGGCCCAGGCGGCGAGGAAGTTGTGGCGCCGTGCCTCCAGAAGCGACTCCTCGGTCAGCGTTCCGGGCGTCACCAGTCGCACCACGTCGCGCGCCACGACCGATTTCGAGCCGCGTTTCTTCGCCTCGGCCGGGTCCTCCATCTGCTCGGCGATGGCGACGCGGAAGCCCTTGCGGATGAGCGTCAGAAGATAACCCTCGGCGGAATGCACCGGGACGCCGCACATCGGAATGTCCTGGCCGAGATGCTGGCCGCGCTTGGTCAGCGCGATGTCGAGCGCCGAAGCCGCCGCCTCGGCATCATCGAAGAACATCTCGTAGAAATCGCCCATCCGGTAGAAAAGGAGCGCGTCCGGATAACGCCCCTTGATCTCCAGAAACTGCGCCATCATCGGCGTCACATTGCCGTCCTGAGCGTTCACGCGCACCCCCTCGATCCTCGCCGCGACCCTACAAAACCGCGCTCCCGGGGAAAAGCCGCTAATCGGTGCATTGTGACCCGAGGGAAGCGGCGCTATGACGGCGGAAACGATCAAGGAAACGTCGCTTATGGCCCCGAAGAACCGCGTCACGCCCGAAGAGGCGCTTGCCTACCACCTGAACCCCACGCCCGGGAAGTACGAGATCAACGCGTCGAAGCCGATGGCGACGCAGCGCGATCTTTCGCTCGCCTATTCGCCGGGTGTCGCGGTGCCGGTCGAGGCGATCGCGGCCGATCCGGGGACGGCCTATGACTACACGGTGAAGGGCAACATGGTCGCGGTCGTGTCTAACGGCACCGCGATCCTCGGGCTCGGCAATCTCGGAGCCCTGGCCTCGAAGCCGGTGATGGAAGGCAAGGCGGTCCTCTTCAAGCGCTTCGCCGACGTGAACGCGATCGACATCGAGCTCGATACCGAGGATGCCGACGAAATCATCAAGGCCGTCAGCCTGATGGGCCCGACCTTCGGCGGCATCAACCTTGAGGACATCAAGGCGCCGGAATGCTTCATCATCGAGAGCCGGCTGAAGGAGATCATGGACATTCCGGTGTTCCATGACGACCAGCACGGCACCGCCGTCATCTGTGCCGCCGGGCTCATCAACGCGCTGGAACTGTCGGGCAAGCGGCTCGAAGATTGCCGGATCGTTCTGAACGGCGCCGGGGCGGCGGGCATCGCCTGCCTTGAGCTGATCAAGACCATGGGCGCGCGGCCGGAAAACTGCATCATGTGCGATACCAAGGGGGTCATCTACCAGGGCCGCCAGGAAGGCATGAACCAGTGGAAATCGGCCCATGCGATCAAGACCGACGCGCGGACGCTCGAGGACGCGATGCGCGGCGCCGACGTCTTCCTCGGCGTGTCGGCCAAGGGCGCGGTGACGCAGGAGATGGTCGCCTCGATGGCGCCGAATCCGGTCATCTTCGCGATGGCCAACCCCGATCCCGAGATCACGCCGGAAGAGGCGCATGAGGTGCGCGAGGACGCGATTGTCGCCACCGGCCGGTCGGACTACCCGAACCAGGTCAACAACGTCCTCGGCTTTCCCTATCTCTTCCGCGGTGCCCTCGACATCCACGCCCGCGCGATCAATGACGAGATGAAGATCGCCTGCGCCGAGGCGCTGGCGAAACTGGCCCGCCAGCCGGTGCCGGAAGAGGTGGCGATGGCCTATGGCCGCAAGCTCTCCTTCGGACGCGACTACATCATCCCGACGCCGTTCGATCCGCGCCTGATCCACGTCATCCCGCCGGCGGTCGCCAGGGCCGGGATGCATACCGGCGTCGCCCGCCGTCCGATTATCGACATGGAGGCCTACGAGCTCCACCTCAAGAGCCGCATGGACCCGACGGCGTCGATCCTGCAGGGCATCCACGCCCGCGCCCGCGCCGCCCAGGCGCGGATGATCTTCGCCGAGGGCGACGACCCGCGCGTGCTGCGCGCGGCGGTGGCCTATCAGCGCGCCGGGCTCGGCAAGGCGCTGGTGGTCGGTCGCGAGCACGATGTGGCCGAGAAGCTGACCATCGAAGGCCTTGTCGACGCGGTCGGCGAGATCGAGGTGGTGAACGCCGCCAACACCAAGCATCTCGATACTTACAAAGAGTTCCTCTACGAGCGCCTGCAACGCAAGGGCTTTGACTGGCACGACGTCCATCGTCTAGCCGCCCGCGACCGGCACGTCTTCTCGGCACTGATGCTGGCGCATGGTCACGGCGATGGACTCGTTTCCGGGGCCACGCGCAAATCGGCCCATGTGCTCGGCCTCATCAACCACGTCTTCGACGTGAAGGCCGAGGATGGCGCCGTCGGCATCACCGCGATCGTCCATCGTGGCCGGATCATCTTTCTCGGCGACACGCTGGTGCATGAATGGCCCGACGAGAACGACCTCGCCGACATCGCCGAGCGCGGCGCGCTCGTCGCGCGTGGCCTCGGGATCGAGCCGCGCGTCGCGTTCCTGTCGTTCTCGACCTTCGGCTACCCGGTCTCGGAGCGCGCAACCAAGATGCACCAAGCGCCGCGCGTGCTCGACAAGCGCGGAGTCGACTTCGAATACGAGGGCGAGATGACGGTGGATGTCGCTCTCAACCCCGAACAGATGGCACATTACCCGTTCTGCCGGCTCTCGGGCCCAGCCAACGTGCTCGTCGTGCCGGCGCGGCATTCGGCCTCGATCTCGGTGAAGCTGTTGCAAGAGATGGCGGGCGCGACCGTGATCGGCCCGATCCTCACAGGTGTCGACAAGCCGATCCAGATCTGTTCGATGGGCTCCACGGTCAACGATATCCTCAACATGGCGGTGATCGCCGCCTGCCGGCTGGGACAGGGATGACGATCTACAATCTCGGCTCGATCAATATCGACCACTTCTACCGGGTGCCGCATCTGCCGGCGCCCGGAGAGACGCTGGCGGCCGAGAGCTACACGGTGGGACTTGGCGGCAAGGGCGCGAACCAGTCCGCCGCCGCCGCCAAGGCCGGGGCGAGGGTCGTCCATATCGGCGCGGTAGGATCCGATGGTACCTGGGCGGTCGACCGGCTCGCCGGATGGGGGGTCGATACCCGGCACATCGCCCGGCTCGACACGCCTTCGGGCCATGCGATCATCAATGTCGATGCGGGCGGCGAGAACGCTATCGTGCTCTTTCCCGGTGCCAACTGGGCGCTGCCGTTCTCCTTGATCGACGCCGCGCTTGCCGGTGCCGGGCCAAGCGACACGCTGCTCTTGCAAAACGAGACGGCGCATCAGGCCGAAGCGGCCGCACTGGCGCGCGAGCTTGGCATGCGGGTGATCTATTCCGCCGCCCCCTTCGACATCGGCGCGGTGCAGGCCGTGCTGGAAAACGTCACCGTTCTGGCCCTGAATGCCGTCGAGGCGGACCAGCTCGCTGCCGCGATGGGGATCGGGCTCGACCTGATCGACGTGCCGGAACTTCTGGTAACGCGCGGCGCCGAAGGCGCCGAATGGCGCTCGCGGGAGGGCGACCGCGCCGTTGCCGCGCCCGTGAAGGTCCACGCGGTCGACACGACCGGCGCAGGCGACACGTTCGCGGGCTATTTCGCGGCCGCCCGCGATGCCGGCCGCCCGCCGGCCGCGGCGCTGTCGCTTGCCGGCGCGGCGGCGAGCCTCAAGGTCACGCGCCACGGCACCGCCGACGCGATCCCGACGCTCGACGAGGTTGAGGCCTTCCGGGCCTAGTGGGCGAAGGGCGCCGCGCTGCCCCAAAGCGCCTGTATCCGCGCGTCACGGCCGCAGGCCTTGCGGTAGAACTTGTAGGCCTCCGCCTGCCGCTTCGGGCCGCGCCGGGTGAGGACCAGGTCGGTGCCCTTGTAGTAATTCTGGTGGTAGGCCTCGGCCTTGTAGAACGGCTTCGCCTTCAGGATCGGCGTCACGATCTTCTGGCCAAGCGCCAGTTCCGCCGCGGCCTTCGCGGCTTCGGCAGCGTTGCGCTGACCCTGGTCTTTCACGAAGACCGCAGTGCGATAGCTTTCGCCCCGGTCGCAGAACTGGCCACCGGCATCGGTCGGGTCGACCGAGCGGAAGAACATCTCGAGGATCTTCGGATAGCCGATCTTATCCGGGTCGTAGCGGATCTCGACCGCCTCGTAATGGCCGGTGCCGCCGCGGCTGACCTGCTTGTAGGTCGGATTGGCAGTCTTGCCGCCGGTATAGCCCGAGACGACCTCCTTCACCCCCGGCACACTTTCGAAATCCGCCTCCACGCACCAGAAACACCCGCCCGCGACGATCGCGGTTTCGGTCGCGGCCAGGGCCGGGCTGGCGAGAAAAGTCAGGGCAAGGGCAAGTCTCAGCATGGCGTCCTCCGGTTTGCCGAAGCATGGCGGAACTCGGGCCCACGGCAAGTCATCTTCCCGTGAAGCGTCGTGAGCAACCGCCCGTCAGGCGCGATTTCAGCCGGAATAGAGACTGTTTAACCCAGAAGCTTCGCAAGCCCCATCGCCACGCCGAGGTCGCCCGAGACCTTCAGCTTGCCGAGCACCACCCCGGTCATCGGGTTGAGCTTGCCGGTCAGGAGCTTCACGAGATTGTCCTCGGAGATCGTCAGCGTGCAGTCGGTCTCGCGGTCTGTGGTGCAGGCGGTGCCTTCGGCGAGCACGATCACCCCCGCATTGCCGCAGTCGAACTTGAGCGACCCGGAGAAGGTCCGGGTTTCGAGCGTTCTGGCAATGTCGGCGGCGATGGCGTCTAGCGGCATGAGATCCTCCCGGTTGTCCGGAAGGATCTAGGATTGGCCGCCCGCGAGGTGCAACCGGAGCGTTGCGTCACGAAGGCCTCAGCCCTTCACCCGCTCATTGCGCGTGGCGATCAGCTTCAGGCGCAGCGCGTTGAGGCGGATGAAGCCCTCGGCATCCTTCTGGTCGTAGGCGCCGGCATCTTCCTCAAAGGTGACGTGCTTCTCGCTGTAAAGCGAGTGATCCGACCAGCGCGCGACGGTCCGGGCCGAGCCCTTGTAGAGCTTCACGCGGACGGTGCCGGAGACATGCTCCTGGCTTTTGTCGATCAGCGCCTGCAGCATCTCGCGCTCGGGCGAGAACCAGAAGCCGTTGTAAATGAGCTCGGCATAGCGCGGCATGATCGAGTCCTTGAGATGCCCGGCGCCCGCATCCAGCGTGATCTGCTCGATGCCGCGGTGGGCTTCCAGAAGCACCGTGCCGCCCGGCGTCTCGTAGACTCCGCGCGACTTCATGCCAACGAAGCGGTTCTCCACGAGGTCGAGCCGGCCGACGCCATGCTTGCCCCCAAGCTCATTGAGCTTCGTCAGGATCGAAGCCGGGCTCATCGCCTCGCCGTTGATCGCGACGGCGTCGCCCTTCTCGAAGGTGATCTCCACCATTTCGGGCGTGTCGGGCGCTTCCTCGGGGTGCACGGTGCGCTGGTAGACGTAGTCCGGCGCCTCGTCGCCGGGGTTCTCCAGCACCTTGCCCTCGGAGGAGGTGTGAAGGAGGTTCGCATCGACCGAGAACGGCGCCTCGCCGCGCTTGTCCTTGGCGATCGGGATCTGGTTCGCCTCGGCGAACTCCAGAAGCCGGGTGCGCGAGGTCAGGTCCCATTCGCGCCACGGCGCGATGACCTTGATGTGGGGATTGAGCGCGTAGGCCGAAAGCTCGAACCGCACCTGGTCGTTGCCCTTGCCGGTCGCGCCATGCGCCACTGCGTCGGCGCCGGTCTCGGCGGCGATCTCCACCAGCCGCTTGGAGATCAGCGGCCGGGCGATCGAGGTGCCGAGGAGGTAAAGCCCCTCGTAAAGCGCGTTCGCGCGGAACATCGGGAAGACGAAGTCGCGCACGAACTCCTCGCGCACATCCTCGATGTAGATGTTCTCCGGCTTGATCCCCAGAAGCTCGGCCTTCCGGCGCGCCGGGTCCAGCTCCTCGCCCTGGCCGAGATCGGCGGTGAAGGTCACGACCTCGCAGCCATATTCGGTCTGCAGCCATTTCAGGATGATCGAGGTGTCGAGACCGCCGGAATAGGCAAGGACGACTTTCTTGGGCGCGGACATGGGGCACTCCGTCGGCGAGGGGGCAATCGCGCCCGCGATTAGCGGAGTTTCGACGCAAGGGCAAGCAACGGGTGCCCAAGCGGGCATCGCTTCCTTGACAGTCGCGCCCGTTCGTGGCCGAAGAGCCGGATCACGAGCGGAGGCACGGTAATGGACGGTTTTGCAAAGGCGGCACGGCAGGCGACCGAGGCGCTGCGGAGCCTGTTCCCGCCAACGCCGCTGCAGCGCAACGACCACCTCTCGGCCCGGTACGGTGCCGAGATCTGGCTCAAGCGCGAGGATCTGACTCCGGTGCGCAGCTACAAGCTGCGCGGCGCCTTCACCGCGATGCGCAAGACGCTGGCCGCCGACCCCGCGCACGGCCATTTCGTCTGTGCCAGTGCTGGCAACCACGCCCAGGGCGTCGCCTATGCCTGCCGCCATTTCGGGGTCCGCGGCACGATCTTCATGCCGGTCACGACGCCGCAGCAGAAAATCGACAAGACCAAGGTTTTCGGGCAGGATAGTGTCGAAATCAAACTGGTCGGCGACTATTTTGACCAGACGCTCGCGGCTGCGCAGCGTTACTGCGTCGAGGCCGAAGCACACTTCCTCTCGCCGTTCGACGACCCCGACGTGATCGAGGGACAGGCCAGCGTGGCGGTCGAGATCCTTGATCAGTTGGGCGAGGCGCCCGATCTGGTGATCCTGCCGGTCGGCGGCGGTGGCCTCGCCTCGGGCGTGACCGGATATCTTGCCGAAGTCGCTCCGCAGACCGACTATCGCTTCGTCGAACCCGCCGGCGGCGCGAGCCTTGCCGCCGCCGTTGCGGCCGGGGAGCCGGTGACGCTGAAGCGACTCAACAGTTTCGTCGACGGCGCCGCGGTGGCCCGGATCGGCGCCGAGCCGTTCGAGCGCCTGAGCTGGGCGCGGGCCGAGCAGATCCTCGCCGCGCCGGAGGACCGGATCTGCGTGACGATGCTGGAGATGCTGAACGCCGAGGGCATCGTGCTGGAGCCCGCGGGCGCGCTGTCGGTCGACGTGCTTCCGGTTCTGGCCGAGACGATCCGCGGCAAGCGGGTGGTCTGCGTCACCTCCGGCGGCAATTTCGATTTCGAACGCCTGCCGGAGGTCAAGGAACGCGCCCAGCGGTATTCCGGGCTGAAGAAGTACTTCATCCTGCGCATGCCGCAGCGTCCCGGCGCGCTGCGCGAGTTTCTCAGCATGCTCGGCCCGGATGACGACATTGCCCGGTTCGAGTACCTGAAGAAGTCTGCCCGCAACTTCGGTTCGGTCCTGATCGGTATCGAAACCAAGAGCGCCGACAATTTCGTCGCGCTGCGCGCGAAGTTCGACGACGCGGCCTTTACTTACCGGGATATCACCGAGGACGAGGCGCTGGCCGAGTTCCTGATCTGAGCATTGCGTTCAAGCTGCGGACGCGCCGGTGCCTGCGCCGGCGGCGAGTCCGGCCATGAACTCGGTCTTGGACGCAAAATAACTTGCGACGATGCGGCCGATGTCGATCTCGCCCGCACGGCCGGTCGCGGCGCGGCGCTCGCCGTCCTGGCACAGCGCGCCGAACTCGGCAAAGCCGAGGTTCCAGGCGCCGCCTTTCATGAAATGCAGATCGGCCTCGAAGCGCGCCGGCTCCGGGGTAGAGCCGAGCCGCCTCACGATCCCCTCGACCTCGTCCAGAAACAGTTCCACGATCTCGTCAAGGCCGTCGGCGCCGACCTCGGCCCGCAAATCGTCCACCCGCGTCCAATTTATCATCGAGCCCATCCCGGCGAAAAATACCTTGTGCCGGAACTCTATGCGCGGAGTCTTGCGGGCAGGTTAACCGGTGGCAGACCCCGACCGCGGGACCCTGTTCAGGCGATCTTAACCTGGCCGGCGCTAGCGTTCCGCGACGACCGGAACGTCCGGGCGAAGGATCATGTGAGTGCAAGCAAGTCCGACCATAGAAACCGGCTCGGCGCGTGCCGCGGCCGCGGTGCGCCGCGTGATGGTGGTCGACGACAGCCGAATGCAGCGGCGGATCCTCAGTTCCCAGTTGGCGCGCTCGGGATACGAAGTGCTCGAGGCCGGAAGTGCTGAGGAGGCGCTGGATATCTCGGCGGCCACCGCACCCGACCTCGTGATCTCGGACTGGATGATGCCGGGCATGACCGGGATCGAGTTCTGCCAGGCCCTCCGCGACCGTCTGCAGAGTGGCTACACCTACTTCATCCTCCTGACCTCCAAGACGGAATCGGCCGAGATTGCCCGCGGTCTGGAAAGCGGTGCCGATGATTTCCTCACCAAGCCGGTCAGCGGGGATGAGCTGCGGGCCCGAATCGCTGCGGGGGAACGCATTCTCAGGATGGAGCGCGAGCTCACCGAGAAGAACCGCCTGCTGTCCTCCACCCTGGATGAGCTTCAGGCGATCTACGATTCAGTTGACCGCGACCTCGTGGAGGCGAGAAAGCTGCAGCAAAGCCTGGTCCGCGAGCGGCACCGCAGTTTCGGCAATGCCGAGGTCAGCCTGCTTCTTCGTCCCTCCGGCCATGTCGGCGGCGACCTCGTCGGGTTCTTCCCGATCAACGCCCGCCGGGTCGGATTGTTCTCGATTGACGTTTCCGGTCACGGCATCACCTCCGCGCTGATGACCGCGCGCCTGGCGGGCTACCTGTCGGGCAATTCTCCCGAGCAGAACGTGGCGCTGGTCTTGACCGAGTTCGGGATCTACGACGCGCGCGATCCGGCGGACCTCGCCGAGCAACTGAATCGTCTCGTGTTCCGCGAGTTGCAGACCGAGAACTACTTCACCTTGGCCTATGCCGATGTCGATCTCGTGACCGGCCGGGTGGTCATGGTGCAGGCCGGCCATCCCTATCCGGCGATCCTGCGTGCCGACGGGCGGGTGGAATACCTCGGGCAGGGTGGGCTGCCGATCGGCCTTATCGAGGAGGCCGGGTACGAGCCGTTCGAGGCGCAGCTTTCGGCTGGCGACCGGCTGTTCCTGATGTCCGACGGGATCACTGAGGCCGAGAATCAGGCGGGTGTGCAGCTTGGCGAAGATGAGCTCGCCCAGCTGATGACCCTGCGGTCAGGAGTGTCGGGTGCCGCATTCCTCGACGCCCTGATGCAGGATCTGGCCAGTTTCGCGGGCGCGGAATTCGGAGACGATATCTCGGGCGTCTTCTTCGAGTTCCACGGTGCGAAGGCGAACCGGGACTAGAGCGTGCGCAACACCCGCGCGAGGAAATGCCGGTCGCCGCTGTTGCCGAGGATCGGCACCGCTGCTTCGGCGGGCATCCAGATCGCGCTGTGGCCGGGCTCGGTCGGCGGTCCGTGGCGGCGCGCGGGGCGGGCGAGGTAGATCGTGCAGAGCTTCTCGGCCCATTTGTCGTATTCGGGCATGTAGACGAAGCGCCGGAACGCGCCGATGCGGCGCGGCGCGGTGATCGACCAGCCGGTTTCTTCGCGCACCTCGCGGTGCAGCGCCCAGAGCGGCGACTCGCCCGGGTCGATGCCGCCTCCCGGGAGCTGGAACTCCGGATCGGGTTCAGCCTGGTGGGTGAGCAGGACATCCCGGCCGCGCAGGAGGACGGCATAGACGCCGTGCCGCAGCCCGTAACGCTGGCCGCGCACCAGCGGCTCCCCGAATCGCCTTATCATGCTCCGCCCTTGGCCCCGAGGTTGTCGTCCCCATATAGTCGCGGTATGGCAGGGCGCAGGCCACAAGGAAACCCCATGACCAACCTGACCAAGATCGCCTGGGACGATACCGTTCTGCCGTTCCAGCTCGACCGGTCCGATATTCGCGGGCGTGTGGCGCGTCTCGACGGCGTACTCGACCGGATCCTCACCCAGCACCGTTATCCGCCGGCGGTGGAAGCCTTGGTGGCGGAGGCGGCGCTGCTGACCGCGCTGATCGGCCAGACGATCAAGCTGCGCTGGAAGCTCTCGCTGCAGATCCGCGGCGACGGGCCGGTGCGGATCATCGCCACCGATTACTACGCGCCTTCGGCCGACGGCGCCTCCGCGCGGATCCGCGCCTGGGCGTCCTATGACGCGGAGCGGGTGCATCCCGCGGCACCTGGCTTTGCCCAGATCGGCGAGGGCTATTTCGCGATTCTGCTCGACCAGGGTGCCGGCAACGTCCCCTATCAGGGCATCACACCCCTGTCGGGCGGCTCGCTTTCGGCCTGCGCAGAGACGTATTTCGCCCAGTCGGAGCAGCTTCCGACACGCTTTGCGCTGTCCTTCGGACGTTCGACCCTGCCGGGCGAGTCCGAACACTGGCGCGCCGGCGGGGTGATGCTGCAGCACATGCCGAAGGCCTCGGCGCCAATCACCAGCGACGGCGGTAGCGGCGAGGGCGGACTGCTCGCGGCCGAGGACATTCTCGACGGCGAGGAGGGCGAGAACTGGTCCCGCGCCAACCTCCTGCTCGACACCGTCGAGGAGCTGGAACTGATCGGTCCGCAACTCGCGCCGACCGATCTCCTGGTGCGGCTCTTCCACGAGGAAGTGCCGCGGGTCTTCGATGCGCAGTCGGTACAATTCGGCTGTTCCTGCTCTTCGGACAAGGTACGCGACAGCCTGTCGATCTATTCGGCCAAGGATATCGGTCACATGACCACCGACGACGGCATCGTCACCGCCGATTGCCAGTTCTGCGGCGCGCATTACGAGTTCGATCCCGCGACGCTCGGTTTCGAGGCGACCAGGACGCCCGATGACGGTGAGTGACCCGCTGGCCGCGGTGCTGCGGGCGCTGGAACGGCCGGGCCGCGACACGTCGGATTACGATCTCAACCCCGGCATTGTGCTGCCCGAAGGCCGCGTGCTCCGGCCGGCGGCGGTGCTGGTGCCGTTCCTCTGCGGCCCGGCGGGGATCGAGGTGGTGCTGACCAAACGCTCGTCGCGGCTGAAGCACCATCCCGGCCAGATCGCCTTTCCCGGCGGCAAGGTCGATGCGACCGATGCCGGCCCGGTCGAGGCAGCCCTGCGCGAGGCGCGCGAGGAGATCGGCCTTCCGCAGGGCGCGGTCGAGATCCTGGGCACCTGGGCGGCGCATGAGACCGTGACCGGTTTCTCCGTGACCCCGGTTTTCGGCCGGATCAGACACGCTTTCGAACCCGCGCCGGAGGCCGGAGAAGTCGACGAGGTGTTCTCGGTGCCGCTCGCCCATGTCGCGGACCCGGCGCGGTTCCGGATCGAGGGCCGGCGCTGGCGCGGCGAAATGCGGCGCTACTACGTCGTGCCCTACGGCCCCTATTACATCTGGGGCGCGACCGCGCGGATCCTCCGGGCGCTGGCGGACCGGATGGCGGAATGAGGATCAGCGGCGAATGGCTTGCGGAGGAGGGGGTGCAGCGGGTGCTGCATCTTCTGACCGATGCCGGCCATCAGGCCTATCTCGTCGGCGGCTGCGTCCGAAACGCGCTCTTTGGCCGCCCTGTTGCCGATATCGATATTGCGACCGATGCAGAGCCGTCCCGCGTGGTGGAGCTTGGCCGCAAGGCGCGGCTCAAGGTGGTGCCGACCGGGATCGAGCACGGCACGGTGACGGTCATCGTTGCGGGCGAGCCGCACGAGGTCACCACCTTCCGCCGCGATGTCGAGACCGATGGCCGGCGCGCCAAGGTGGCCTATTCGCGCCGTATCGAGGAGGACGCGGCGCGGCGCGACTTCACCATGAACGCGCTCTATGCCGATGCCGAGGGCCGGATCGTCGATCCGATCGGCGGGCTTCCCGACCTTCATACCCGCCGGGTGCGCTTCGTCGGCGACGCCGATGCGCGGATCCGCGAGGACTATCTCAGGATCCTCCGCTTCTTCCGCTTCCATGCGCTCTACGGCGACGCCGAGGCCGGGATGGATGCCGAGGCGATCGCCGCCTGCGCTGCCAATTCGGCTGGAATAGACACGCTTTCGCGCGAACGGATCGGCCACGAGATGCGCCGGCTGCTCGCCGCACCCGATCCCGCCCCGGCGGTCGCGGCGATGCGGGCGACGAGCGTTCTCGCCCGCATCCTGCCGGGCGCCGATCCGCGCGCGCTCGGCCCGCTCGTGCATGTCGAGCCGCCCTATGCGCCCGACTGGCTGCGGCGTCTCGCGGCCCTCGGCGGCCAGGACCGCGTGGAGGCGCTGCGCCTGTCGCGTGACGAGGCGCGTCGGCTGGAGATCCTGACCGACGGGATCGGCGGCACGGTGGCACCGGCGGAGCTGGCCTACCGTCACGATGCGGGCATGGCGCGCGACATTGTCCTGCTGCGCGCGGCCCTGCTTGCGGCTTCGCTGCCCGAGGGCTGGGAAGCCGAGGTCGCGAAAGGCGCCGCCGCCGAGTTTCCGATCCGCGCCGCCGATCTGATGCCGGCGCTCTCCGGGCTGGCGCTCGGCGCGCGGCTGAAGGAGCTCGAGACGCGCTGGATCGCGTCGGATTTCAAATTGTCACGGGAACAATTGCTGGGTTGAAATCCGCCGGCCGCTTCGGTCAGGATGCGCGGCATTCCACATTCGAGGGTCCGCAATGCCGCCCGAAGCCTTCCCGGCGCTTGTCGCGCTGGCCATCGCCACGCTGTTCACGCCGGGCCCCAACAACGCGATGCTCGCGGCGTCGGGCGCGAATTTCGGCTTCCGCCGGACCATTCCGCACTGGCTGGGCGTGGCAACCGGCTTCCCGCTGATGTTGCTGGTGGTCGGCCTCGCGCTCGGCGGCCTCTTTCAGGCGAGCGCGATCCTCCGCGAGGCCCTGCGCTGGGGCGGCGCGGCACTGCTCCTGTGGATCGCCTGGAAAGTCGCGACTTCGGGCGGGATAGGGTCGAAAACCGCCGATGCGCGGCCGATGACCTATATCGAGGCGCTGGGTTTTCAGTGGGTCAATCCCAAGGCCTGGTCGATGGCTGTCGCGGCGACCTCGCAGTTCATCCTGCCAGCGGCGCCGATCACCACGGCGGCGATCGTCACCGCGGTGTTCCTGACGCTCGGCCTCGGCTCGGGCGCGACCTGGTGCTACGCCGGGCAGGCGATCGCGCGATGGCTGACCACGGCGAAGCGGCTCAAGGTCTTCAACCTCGTCATGGCGGGTCTGATCGTGCTGTCGATCGTGGAACTCGTCCGGCACTGAGACTGTACCACGCACCGTGGTACAATCCCGCGCGTGACAAAGTCGCGCGATTGCGCTATCGGAGGAACGTCAAACGGAGGGTTGCAATATGATGTACGGGATCTTTCGACCGAGCACCTGAGCCGGATCGATCCCGTAGGGGCGGTCCCGCGACGCACCGCCTGTTCCCATATTGCCTCTGACGGATTCACTCCATGTTCCGCTTCTTCGAAAACCTCGTTGACCCCTATGTCAGCTATGAAGAGACCGATACGCCGCCCCGGCACGTGCTCCCGTTCCTGATGGAGTACGCACGGCCGTTCCGCGCGGTTTTCGTCGTCACGGCGATCTTCACGACGCTCGTCGCGATGATCGAGATCGCGCTGATCTGGTATGTCGGTCGGCTCGTCGATCTCCTGAGCAGCGGCGCGCCGGCCGAGATCTTGGCCGCGAACGGCACCGAGTTCATCCTTGCCGCTCTGGCGGTCTTGCTGCTGCGTCCGATCCTCAGCGGCATCGACGTGGCGCTTCTCCACAACACGATCATGCCGAACTTCGGGGCGCTCATCCGCTGGCGGTCGCATCGCCACGTCCTGCGCCAGCCTGTCGGCTGGTTCGAGAACGACTTCGCCGGGCGGATCGCCAACCGGATCATGCAAACGCCGCCCGCCGCAAACGATGCGGTCTTTCAGACCTTCGACGCGGTTGCGTTCGCCGTCACAACCCTGATCGGATCGGTCGCGCTTTTGTCTCTGGCCGATGTCCGGCTCGTCGTGCCGCTCATCGTCTGGATCGTGCTTTACATTGTGCTTCTGCGCTGGACCGTGAAGCGGGTGGGCCCCGCGTCGACCGCCGCCTCGGATGCGCGGTCGGTCGTGACGGGTCGGGTCGTCGACAGCTACACCAACATCCATTCCGTCAAGATGTTCGCGCACGATGACCGCGAGGTCAGCTATGCGGGTGAAGCGATCGAGAATGCGCGAAAGACGGCTCAGACGGAAATGCGACTCATCACCAAGATGGACGTCACACTGACCATTCTGAACGGGTGTCTCATCGTCGCGGTCACCGGGCTGGCCCTGTTGCTCTGGTATCATGGCCAGGCGACGATCGGCCTCGTTGCGGCGGCAACCGCACTTGTCCTCAGGCTCAACAACATGACCTACTGGATCATGTGGGCGACGTCGAACCTCGTTCAGGCGCTGGGCGTTGTGCGCGAGGGGATGGAAACCATCGCGCAGCCCGTCGCGCTGCTCGACCGCACGGGCGCGAAGCCGCTGGACCACCGCGCGGGCCGGATCGAGATGCAGTCCCTTTCGCACCACTACGGGCGCGGGTCGGGTGGCCTTGCCGGAGTCGACCTGGCCATCCAGCCGGGCGAGAAGATCGGCCTTGTCGGCCGCTCGGGTTCGGGTAAGACGACGCTCGTGAAGCTCATGCTGCGCTTCTACGACGCCGAGGGCGGGCGCATCCTGATCGACGGTCAGGACATCGCCCATGTCACGCAGGACAGCTTGCGGCGGAAGATCGGTATGGTGCAGCAGGATTCGTCCCTGCTCCATCGTTCGGTCCGGGACAATATCCTCTATGGCCGGCCTGACGCAGGAGACGAGGAGATGATCGACGCCGCGACGCGAGCCGAGGCTCATGACTTCATCCGCGACTTGACCGATCCCGAGGGTCGTACCGGCTATGACGCGCAGGTCGGCGAGCGCGGGGTGAAGCTGTCGGGCGGCCAGCGCCAGCGGGTGGCGCTCGCGCGCGTGATCCTGAAGAACGCGCCGATCCTTGTCCTGGACGAGGCAACCTCGGCGCTCGACAGCGAGGTCGAGGCGGCGATCCAGGAGACGCTCTACGGCGTCATGGAGGGCAAGACCGTGATCGCCATCGCGCACCGGCTTTCGACCATCGCGCGGATGGACCGGATCGTTGTGCTCGACGACGGCCGCATCGCCGAAGAGGGAACCCACGCCGAGCTGCTGGCGAAAGGCGGCCTTTACGCCCGTTTCTGGGAGAGGCAGTCTGGCGGCTTCATTGGCACGGACGAGGAGCAGGAGGCCGCGGAATGAAGATGGGCGACATGATCGACGCCTTTCGCCCCGCCGAAGGCCCTCCGCCGAGAACGCTCGGCGCGTTCCTCCTGTGGTGCCTTTCCGGCGCCTGGGGGCCGCTCGTGCTGGCCGCGATCCTCTCGGCCGCGGCCGGCACGATGGAGGTCTTGACCGCCTGGTATCTCGGACGCGTCGTCGATCTCGCCGGGACCGGCGATGCCGCGACGGTCTTCGCCGATCACTGGCCGATGCTTCTGGGCTTCGTGATCTTCCTCGTCGTGCTGCGCCCCGTCGCCTTCGGGCTTTCGGCCGCGTCGAACTCGATCGTGGTGCAGCCGAACGTGCTGCCGCTGGTGCTCTCCCGGCTGCATCGCTGGACGATGGGGCAGGCGGTCACCTTCTTCGACAACGACTTCGCCGGGCGGATCGCGCAGAAGCAGATGCAGGCCGCGCGGGCGGTGACCGATGTCGCGAGCGAGTCGATCAACACCATCGCCTTCGCGCTCGCGTCGATGATCGGCTCGGTGCTGTTCCTCCTGACGATCGACCCCTGGATGGCAGCGGCGCTGGGCGTCTGGATCATTGCCTATCTCGCCCTGATCCGCGCCTTCCTGCCCCGCGTGCGCGGCAAATCGGCGGCGCGGGCCGGAGCGCGGGCGATGGTGACCGGGCAGGTGGTCGACACGATCACCAACATCAAGACCGTAAAGCTCTTCGCCCATGCCGATCACGAGGACAAGGCGGCCTTGCGCGCAATGTCGGGCTTCCGCGAGACCGCGCTCGATTTCGGGGTGCTCTCGGCCTGGTTCCGGTTGGCGCTGATGACCATTGCCGGGGTGCTTCCGGTGATCTTGATCGGCGGCACGCTCTGGCTCTGGTCGCTCGGCCACGCCACGGCGGGCGACATTGCCGCCGCCGGGGCGGTCTCCATCCGCATCGCGCAGATGACCGGCTGGGTCAGCTTTACCCTCATGTCGATCTATGCGTCGATCGGCGAGGTGGAGGACGGCATCCGCACCCTGACCCCGCCCCATACCCTGACCGATGCGCCCGATGCCGGCCGGCTTCACCAGATCGCGGGCGAGGTTCGCTTCGACGCTGTGAGTTTCGCCTATGGCCGCAAGAAGGGCGGGCTCGACGGGGTCAAGCTGACCGTGCGGCCGGGCGAGAAGATCGGCATCGTCGGTGCCTCCGGCGCCGGGAAATCGACGCTGGTGGCGCTGCTTCTCAGGCTCTATGACGCCGAAAAGGGGCGGATTCTGGTGGACGGTCGCGACGTGAGAGAGGTCACTCAGGAGAGCCTGCGCCACCAGATCGCGATGGTCACGCAGGAGACCGCGATGTTCAACCGGTCAGCACGCGACAATATCCTCTACGGCCGCCCCAACGCGACCGAGGAGGAGATGATCGCCGCCGCCAAGGCCGCCGAAGCGGACGAGTTCATCCGGACGCTGCAGGACCACAAGGGCCGCATGGGATATGACGCGCATCTCGGCGAACGCGGGGTGAAGCTCTCGGGCGGCCAGCGTCAGCGCATTGCACTGGCCCGCGCCTTCCTGAAGGACGCGCCGATCCTGGTGCTGGACGAGGCGACCTCGGCGCTCGACAGCGAGGTCGAGGCGCAGGTTCAGGGCGCGTTGCACCGGGTGATGGAGGGCAAGACCGTGCTCGCGATCGCCCACCGGCTCTCGACCATCGCCGAGATGGACCGGATCGTGGTGCTCGATCAGGGCCGGATCGTCGAGCAAGGCAGCCATGCCGAGCTGCTGGCGCTTGGCGGGCTTTACGCGCGCTACTGGGACCGGCAGTCGGGCGGCTTCATCTGCGTCGAGGAGGCGGCGGAGTGAGGCTGACCATCGAGCGTCTCGGCCATCTCGGCGACGGGATCGCCGAAGGTCCGGTCTTCGTGCCGATGGCCCTGCCCGGCGAGGTCGTCGAGGGCGAGGTCGAGGCCGGCCGCATGGCGAGCCCGAAGATCGTCACGCCGTCGCCCGGCCGGGTCAAGCCTGCCTGTCCGCATTACCGCGCCTGCGGCGGCTGCGCGCTGATGCATGCCTCGGATGCGTTCGTCGCCGACTGGAAGGCGGACGTGGTGCGCACCGCGCTTGCCGCGCAGCGGCTGGAGGCGGAGTTCCGCCCGGTCGTCACCTCCGCCGCGCACTCCCGACGCCGGGCGACGCTGGCCGGGCGGCGGACGAAGAAGGGCGCGCTCGTCGGCTTTCATGGTCGCGCTTCGGATACGTTCGTGGAGGTGCCGGGGTGCCTGCTCCTGCATCCCGATCTGATCGCCGTGATGCCGGTCCTGAGCGAAATCACCATGCTCGGCGCCTCGCGGAAGGGCGAGCTCGCGCTCACTGTCACGCGCAGCGACGGCGGCGTCGATCTGGCGGTTTCGGGTGGAAAACCGCTGGAACAGAGCCTGTTTTCGGCGCTCGCGGATCTTGCGCGCCGCGCTGGGTTCGCACGGATGAGCTGGGACGGGGAGCCTGTAGCCAATCGCCGCCCGCCGGTACAACGCTTTGGCGCGGCAAGCGTCTCTCCGCCGGCCGGCGCCTTTCTGCAGGCCACGGAGGAAGGCGAGGCGGCGCTGGTCGCGGCGGTGCGCGACGCGGTCGGCAACGCGCGGCGGATTGCCGACCTCTTTTCCGGCTGCGGGACCTTCGCGCTGCCCCTGGCCGAGAATGCCGAGATCCATGCGGTCGAGGGTGAGGCAGCGATGCTCGCCGCGCTCGATGCCGGCTGGCGGCGCGCCGAGGGGCTGCACCGGGTCACGACCGAGGCACGCGATCTGTTCCGGCGGCCGCTTATGCCGGACGAGCTGAAGCGGTACGACGCGGTGGTGATCGACCCGCCCCGCGCGGGGGCCGAGGCGCAGGCGCGCGAACTCGCGGGTTCGGGGGTACCCGTCATTGCCGCCGTCTCGTGCAATCCAGTCACCTTCGCGCGTGATTCGCGAATCATCGCTGCCGCCGGCTACCGCCTCGACTGGGTCCAGGTCGTGGACCAGTTCCGCTGGTCGCCGCATGTCGAAGTGGTGGCCCGGTTCTCGCGCTGACCGGATTTCCCATCGGCGGAAATCTGCCTGCTTCCGGTACGGCGCAGTTGCGTGTAAAAAGGAAGAAAACAAAGTTGGCAGGCAAGGGCAGTGATCATGTTGAACCGCAGATCATTCGTGTGGATGGCGGCGCTGGGCGCGCTGGCCGGGTGCGGATCGAAATTCCGGACCTACAACGGGCCTGAGGTCACCCGGATCGTCATCTACAAGGGAGAGCGCAAGATGCATCTCGTCAACGGGACGACTGCGCTCAAGAGTTACAAGATTGCGCTGGGCGGCAATCCGATCGGCGACAAGCAGTACGAAGGAGACCAGCGTACGCCCGAGGGCGCCTATCTGATCGACCGTCGCAACCCGAACAGCAGCTACCACCTGTCGCTCGGCATCTCCTATCCGAACGAACAGGACGTTGCCCAGGCCAATGCGATCGGCAAGTCTGCGGGCGGGGACATCTTCATCCACGGCCGTGCGAGGAAGCATCGCAGGCGCGGCAAGGACTGGACGGCGGGCTGCATCGCCGTCAAGGACCGCGAGATGGAGGAGGTCTACTCCATGGTCCGGGTCGGCACGCCGATCTATATCCTGCCATGAGAAAAGGCGGCCCGAAGGCCGCCTTTTTCACTTGTATCGCAATGATTTAACCGCCGGTGACCAGCGTCCACCAGATCTTGCCGCTCGGCTCCTGATACCAGGAGAAGCCGACATCGCGCGCGTTCGGATCGAGGATCACCGCGCGCGTGTCAGGCACGTCCATCCAGGCCGAGAGCGTCTCGAGCTCGGTCTCGTAGGTCTCCGAGATGTTCTCGCCGAGCATCATGCCGGGATAGCCCGCGCGCTGCACTCGCAGGAGCGGCGAGGAACCGTCGGAGCCGAAATGCCACGGCCGGTTCTGCACGGCCATGTCGCGCGAATGGGTCGCCGCAGCGGCGGTAAGCTGCGAATTCAGGTTCAGCGGCGCGGCACCGGAGGCGCCGCGCAGCGTGTTGACCGAATCCACCATGGAATAGGTGACGCGTCCCTCGTCGCCGGGCTTGATCACATATGCCTTGGGCAGGGGGCGCCCGTCAGGACCGACCGCCGGCGGTGTCGTGGCGCAGCCCGCGACGGTCAGCGCGGCGACAAGAAACAGGCCGAGAAGTCTTATCATGGAATGGCTACCTTCGTTTCTGCAATCCCGTCCTTTACAGGCTCGGCCAACGGTGTTCAAACGCGTTCTTGCGCGGTCGGCATGTTCTGACGTCAGAGTGAATTGAGAAACCCGGCCGGTGCCGATAATCTGCGCCGCGTCACGGGCAACGGCCCGCCTAATAACATCGGAACAAGGTGACCTGAGGATGAGCTCCAATCCCACCCGCACATTCAGCCGCCGCGCGGTCCTGGGAACCGCGGCCGCGTTCGGCGCGACGCTCGCGGCGCCTGCGCTGGCGCAGACCGGTCCCGAAACCTACGAGGTCGAGGGCGATATCGGCTCCAACACGCGCCGCAACGTCTCGAGCTTCCGCTCGCTGCAGTGGCAACCCTATTTCAGCAACACGCGGAATGGCGCGGTCCTCGTGGACACGACTTCGCGTGCGCTGCACTTCTGGTCTGAAGACCAGACGATCTACCGGCTCTATCCGACCAGCGTGCCGCTGACCGAGGACCTGACCCGTCGCGGCCGGACCGAGATCGTGCGCAAGGTCGTGGGCCCGGAATGGCGCCCGACGCCGGAAATGAAGAAGCGCAACCCGGAATGGCCGGACTATGTCGGACCGGGGCCGGACAATCCGCTCGGGACCCACGCTCTGTACCTGTCCTGGCAGTATTATCGGATCCACGGGACGCACGACACGCGCAAGATCGGCCGTCGGTCGTCGAATGGGTGCGTCGGCCTTTATAACGAACACATCGCCGAACTCTATTCGCTCACGCAAGTTGGCACACAGGTGTTGCTAATTTGACGACAAGCGCGAAACCTTTGGTATTACCCGCTAACTGCCGGTTGCAATGTCGGAATCTTGTGCGCTAGTGGGTATTACGAGGTGAAGTATGAAACCGTGGCGGACCTCACCGCAACTTTCGCTACGGCATAAATGGAGAGAATACATGAAAAAGCTCGCGCTTGCCGCTGCCCTTTCGATTTCCGCCACCACCGCTTTCGCCGGTGGCATGGCTGAGCCGGTCATGGAGCCGGAGCCGATCGTCGAAGAGCAGTCCAGCAGCTCGTCGGCCGGTATCGTTGTCGGCATCCTCGCGCTCATCCTGATCGCGGCTGCTGCCAGCAACTGATCGGACGCACGTCGTTCAAGGAAAAGGCGGTGGCTCGGTCCACCGCCTTTTTCTTTGCCTGAGTTTCACATCTGTCGGGCAATCCAGCCCGACAGATTGTCGGTGATGACCGCCATCAGCGCCGCGATATGAGCGTCGTCGTCGTTGAGGCAGGGGATGTAGGTGAAGCTCTCGCCGCCGGCATGTTCGAAAGCCTCGCGAATCTCGCCCTGGATCTCCTCCAGCGTCTCGATGCAATCGGCCGAGAACGCCGGCGAGATCACCGCGATCCGCTTCTTTCCCGCTTTCGCCAGTTCGGCGACATGCTCCACCGTATAGGGGCGCAGCCATTCTTCAGGTCCGAAGACCGACTGGAACGTGGTGTCGATCGCGCCTTCGCCCCAGCCGAGCCGCTCGCGCAGGAGCCGGGAGGTCTTCTGGCACTGGCAGTGATAGGGGTCACCCTCCATCAGGTAGCGCTTTGGCATCCCGTGGTAGGAGGCGACAAGCACATCCGGTTTCTGATCGAGCCCGGCATAGGCGCGTTCCACCGATTGCGCCAGCGCCTCGATATAGAGCGGGTGGTCGAAATACTCCGGCGTGGTTCTGACCGCCGGCTGGCGTTTTTCGTCCATCAGGGCGCGGAAGAACTCATCGTTCGCGGTGGCCGAGGTTGCGCCGGCATATTGCGGGTAGAGCGGCAGGAACAGGATCTTCTCGCAGCCCGCGGCAACCATCCGGCGCACGACGCTGGCCGTCGAGGGATTGCCGTAGCGCATGCAGAACTCGACCATCACGCCGTCGCCGAACCGCGCCGCCGCGGCCTCGCGCAGCTTCGCGACCTGCGCCTTCGTGATCGTCATCAGCGGGCTTTCGCCCTCCTCGTGGTTCCAGATCGAGCGGTAGTTCGCGCCCGAGGTGAAGGGCCGCTTCGACAGGATGATGAGCTGCAGGAGCGGCTGCCATTTCCACGACGGATAGTCGATGACCCGCTTGTCGGAGAGGAACTCGCTCAAATAGCGCCGCATCGGCCAGTAGTCGTAGCCGTCCGGCGTGCCGAGATTTGCGACGAGGATGCCGATGCGCGGCCGCGCCACGGGCGGATGGTCGGCGGGTGCATGGACGAGGCGCCCGTCGCCGGGCCGGTCGATCTGGTCCTTCATGTCCGCTCCCTTGCTGTCCGAGTTCCGAGATAGTCGGATTGGCGCCCGCGTCAATGATCGCCCGGCTTCATGACGAGCCCGAGCGGCGTCTCGGCGGTACCGAGCGCGTCTGCGAGCCGCGCTGCGGCCGAGCCGGGACGGAGCGGTTTTTGCTGGCTCGGATCGGGCGCCCAGCCGGTGAGAAAGATCAACTCGAAGGTCGCAGCGATGCGGCCGTCGTTGGCGGGATAGCTCTCCGCATAGATTCGCGCCGCCTCGGGGAAGAGCGCGCGCGGCGTCGCACGGCGGGTGCGGGCGCTGAGCGCGTTGCCCTCGCCCATCGCTCTCAGATCCGCGATCAGGTGGAAGGCGGTGCGGTAGGTCACCGTCTTCTTTACCGCGTCGGCGACCGGCAGCGCGAAGCCCGCGCGCTGCAGGAGCGCGCCGAGGTCACGGATCTCGCCCATCGGCAGGACGCGCGGCGACAGCCCGCCCGAGATCCGGCTTTCGGCCTCGGCGAGCGCGGCGCGAAGTTCGGCAAGGGTGCGCCCGCCGAACATCGCGCCGAGGAACAGCCCGTCCGGCCTCAGCGCCCGCCGGCATTGCACGAGTTGGCCGACCGGATCGTTGGCCCAGTGCAAAGCCAGACCGTGAATCACCAGGTCATGTGCGCCGGGTTCCAGATCCAGCGTTTCCGTATCCTCGACAATCCGCGCGCCGGGCAGGATCGTCGCCCAAGGTTCCGGGAAACCGGTGACCACAGCCGGTGCGGTAAACCGTTTGTTAACCTCGCTCAGCCTCTCCTCGATCTCGGCGGCGGCCTCGTCATGCAGGAAGGTCTCGGCGCGCTGGCGTCGGGCGCGGGCGCGGTTTCGGCGAAGTGCGGCGCGGTCGGTGAGGGGCGGAGGCTGGGTCATGATCGGCGAAACTAGAAGCCTTCGGGGCGGAATGCAAAGCGCGCTTGCGGTGCTCTTCCCACCGCAATGCATCAGCTGCGGCGAGCCGACCGATGCCGATTTCGGCCTCTGCGGCCCATGCTGGCGCGCGACACCCTTCATCACGGGCCTCGTCTGCGACCGTTGCGGCGCATCGCTGCCCGGCGAGGACGAGGGCCGGGCGGAGTATTGCGACGATTGCCTCACGCTCGCGCGGCCTTGGCAGCGCGGGCGGGCGGCGATGCTCTACACCGACAACGGCCGCAAGCTGGTGCTTGCGCTGAAGCATGGTGACCGGCTCGACCTCGCGCGACCGGCCTCCGACTGGCTCCTGCGTGCGGCGCGGCCGATTGTCACGCCGGGCATGCTCGCCGTGCCGGTGCCGCTCCACTGGACACGGCTCCTGAAGCGGCGTTTCAACCAGTCGGCGGAGCTGTCGAAGGCGCTCGCGCGCAAGGCCGGGCTCGACCATTGCCCCGACCTGCTGCAGCGCGCGCGGCGGACCGAAAGCCAGGATGGCCGCGATCGCGACGGCCGTTTTCGCAATGTCGCGGGCGCGATCCGGCTCCATCCCCGGCGCGGCAATCTGGTCCGGGACCGGGACATTCTGCTCATTGACGACGTGATGACCTCGGGCGCGACGCTTGCGGTGGCGGCCGATGCCTGTCTCGGCGCGGGGGCTGCCTCGGTCTCGGTCCTGGTTCTGGCACGCGTTGCGAAGGACGCCTAAATCCCTATAGTCGCCCCGACCAAAGGATCAGGACCTTCATGCCCCGCGTCGAGATCTACACTACCCCCTGGTGCCCGTATTGCCTTGCCGCCAAGCGGCTGCTGCTCGCCAAGGGCGTCGCTTTCGAGGAGATCGACGTCTCGGGCGACCCCGAGCTTCGCGCCGCGATGATGGAGCGCGCGCATGGTCGCTACACCGTGCCGCAGATCTTCATCGACGGGGCACACATCGGTGGATCGGACGACCTCCACGCGCTCGACCGGATCGGCAAGCTCGATCCCATGCTGGCGGCTTGAGTCATGAAGGCGGCGCTTCTGCAACTCTCATCCAGCGACGACCCGGCGGAAAACCTGCCGGTTGTCCGGACGATGGTGCGGGAAGCCGCCGCTGCGGGCGCCGGATTCGTGCTGACGCCCGAGGTCACCAACTGCGTCTCCTCGGACCGCGACCACCAGACCGCGGTGCTGCGCCACGAGGAGGACGATCCGACGCTCGCGGCGCTTCGGACCGAGGCGGCGGAGCTTCGCCTCTGGCTCCTGATTGGCTCGCTCGCGCTCAAGACCCACGACGCGGACGGGCGATTCGCCAACCGGTCGTTCCTGATCGGTCCCGATGGTGCGATCGCCGCGCGTTACGACAAGATCCACATGTTCGACGTCAAGGTGTCGGAGGCAGAGCAGTACCGGGAATCGGCCGGCTACCGCCCCGGCGCACGGGCGGTTCTGGCCGGGACGCCCTTCGCCACGATCGGCATGACGGTTTGCTACGATGTCCGCTTCCCGCATCTCTACCGCCGCCTTGCCAAGGCCGGGGCCGAGGTGCTGACGGTGCCCGCCGCCTTCAACGACACCACGGGTGCGGCGCATTGGGAATCGCTCCTGCGCGCCCGCGCGATCGAGAACGGTGCCTATGTGCTCGCCCCGGCCCAGACCGGAAGTCACGCCGCACATGGCGGCAGGCAGCGCCGGACTCATGGCCATTCGCTTGCCATAGCCCCCTGGGGCGAGGTCATTTGCGACGGCGGGACCGGGATCGGCATCAGCTATGTCGATCTTGACTTGGCCGAAGTGGCGAAGGCGCGCGACCGGGTGCCCTCGCTTGCCCACGACCGCGACTACGAGGGGCCGTGACCGATGGCGGAAGCAAATGACCCCCTGGCCATTGCGCTCTTCTCCGAGGTCTTCATGGCCGACCAGCTTGCGCGCAACCTCGTGAGCCGGGCGCTGCCGAAAGGGATGGAGCTCAGCCATTTCTCGGTGCTGAACCACCTTGCCCATGTGAACGACGAACGCTCGCCGGCGCAGCTCGCGGATGCCTTTCACGTCACCCGCGGGGCGATGACCAACACGTTGAGCAAGCTCGAATGGGCGGGCCATATCCATATCCGGCCCGATTGGGACGACGCGCGACGCAAGTTCGTCTCGATCAGCCCGGCGGGAAGGGCCGCGCGCGATGCCGCGCTCGCCTCCGTTGCGCCGATCATCGGCGATGTCGTCAAGGCGATCGGTTCCGACAAGGTGCGCGCGGTCCTGCCGATCCTACGCGAACTCAGGCTGCGGCTCGACAAGGCGTAGCGGTCAGCGCCGCAGGCCCGCCGCGACGTGGTTGACGCTGAGATCGCGGTCCGAGATCGACCATTGCCAGCTCACCGGATTGAAGACGAAACCCTTGCGGTCGACCGGGTCAAGCCCCGCCTTGCGCATCTGCCCGGCCAGCTCGTCGGGGGTGATGAACTTCGCCCAGTCATGGGTGCCCTTCGGCAGCCAACGCATCACCCATTCGGCGCCGATGATCGCAGCGAGGAAGCTCTTGGTGTTGCGGTTGATCGTCGAGGCGATCATCAGCCCGCCGGGCTTCAGAAGCTCACGGCAGGTGGTCACGAATTCCTGCGGGTCGGCGACATGCTCGACGATCTCCATCGCGAGGACGACGTCGAAGACCTCGCCCGCGACGGCGAGCGCCTCGGCGGTGGTGTGGCGGTAGTCGATGTCGAGCCCCTGCGCCTCGGCATGAAGCCGGGCGACGGGAATGTTGCGCGCCGCCGCGTCGGCGCCGATGACGGTGGCGCCGAGCCGTGCCATCGGCTCGCTGAGAAGCCCGCCACCGCAGCCGATATCGAGCAGCCGCAAGCCGTCGAAGGGCCGTTCCGACGCCAGGTCGCGGCCGAACTCTGCGGCGATCTGGCGGGTGATGTAGTCGAGCCGCACCGGGTTCATCATGTGGAGCGGCTTGAACTTGCCATGCGGATCCCACCATTCGGCGGCCATCGCCTCGAACTTCGCCACTTCGGCGGGATCGACCGTGTTGGTCTCGGCGTGCATTATCGTCTCCGGCATTTCCTGTCGGACCCCATAGCGGGCCGCTTCGATTGCGTTATATAATTTAATCATGGACCGGGTCGCAGGGCAAAAGCGCGCAGGCGCCTTTCTTTATCCGCAGATCGAACCGTTCGATCAGCGCATGATGGATGTGGGCGACGGCCACCAGATCTATGTCGAACAATGCGGCCACCCCTCGGGCCTGCCGGTGGTGATCCTGCATGGCGGGCCGGGCGGCGGTTGCTCGCCCGCGATGCGGCGCTATTTCGACCCCTCGGTCTACCGGGTGATCCTCTTCGACCAGCGCGGCTGCGGCCGCTCGCGGCCCCATGCCAGCGTCGAGGCGAACACGACCTGGCACCTCGTCGCCGATATCGAGCGGATCCGCGAGGCGCTCGGCATCCGGAACTGGATCGTCTTCGGCGGCAGCTGGGGCGCGACGCTCGCTTTGATCTACGCCCAGACCCATCCCGAACGGGCCCGCCATCTGGTGCTGCGCGGCGTGTTCCTGATGACCGAGGGCGAGCTCGGCTGGTTCTATGGCGGCGGCGCCGGGGCGTTCTGGCCCGACCGCTGGGCCGATTTCACCCGGCCGATCCCGCCGGATGAACACGGCGACCTGATCGCCGCCTATCATCGCCGCCTGTTCTCGGGCGACCGCGCCGAGGAGACTCGCTACGCCCGGAACTGGGCGGCCTGGGAGAACGCGCTTGCCAGTGTCGAGCATGACGGGATCGTCGGCGAGGCGCCGGCCGACTATGCCCGCGCCTTCGCCAGGCTCGAGAACCACTTTTTCCTCAACAAGGGGTTTCTCGAGACCGACGGCCAGATCCTGCGCGACCTGCCGAAGCTGCGCGACGTCCCCGCGACGATCGTGCAGGGCCGCTACGACATGATCTGCCCGCCGGTCTCGGCCTGGACGCTCGCGCAGAACTGGGCGCGTGCCGATCTGCGGATGGTCGCGAGGGCCGGTCACGCGCTGTCCGAAGCCGGGATCAGCGCCGAACTGGTAAGGATCATGGACGGGCTTCGGGCCTGAGTCTCACGCCATCGGGATTTGACGCCTGTCGGTTGCGCACCGACACTGCCCTTTGAACCTAAGGGAGAAGCGCATGACTGATGACACCAAAGTCACCATCGAGGCGCGCGAGAACGGTCCCTTCGTGGTCAAGCGGCTGACCCGCCTCAAGGGCGAGGACGGGGAGATGCTGGAAACCAAGTCCGTCACCACGCTTTGCCGCTGCGGCCACAGCGCCAACAAGCCTTTCTGCGACGGCAGCCACAAGCGCGTGGGCTTTCAGTCGGGCGCGGAGATCCCGGCCGCCGGGCGCGACCGGCTGATCGCCTACGAGGGCGAGGAGGTCACCGTCACCTACAACCCGCGGCTTTGCTCCCACGCCGCCGAATGCGGCCGCATCGCCGGGCATGTCTTCAACCCGGCGGAAAAGCCCTGGGTCCAGCCCGACAGGGGAAGCCGCAACGAAATCGAGGCGGTGATCGCCGCCTGTCCCTCCGGCGCGCTGGCGCTCGCGGGGCCCGAGCACCTGCTGCCGCACGGTCGCGCCGAGATCGAGGTGCAGAAGAACGGACCCTACTGGGTGCTCGGCCTCGAGCTTGTCGGCGCACCGCCGGCGGGCGAGGGGGCGAGCCGCGAGAAATACGTCCTCTGTCGCTGCGGGCTCTCGGGCAACAAGCCCTATTGCGACGGCAGCCACCGCGACAAGGGCTGGAAAAGCGGGGGGTAGGGTGGAACGCATCTGCGCTTGCAGACTCACCCCCTTTCGCCTATATCCGCTTCAACAGCGGCGCTGCGGGGTCCAAACTCGCAGCCCACCGGGAAAGATCGACGGGCCGCAGGGCCCGTTTTTTATTGCCCGAAGCCAGGACAGACAGAGACCGATGACCGAACTGATCGCCAAGACCGCCATCGACCGGCGCCTCGCCGAGATCGTGACCCCGACCATCGAAGGCCTCGGGTTCGAACTCGTGCGGATCCGGCTCATGGGCGGCAATACCAAGACGCTGCAGATCATGGCCGACCGGCCCGAGGGTGGCATCGACGTCGACGATTGCGGGAAGATTTCCGTCGCGGTCTCGGCTGTCCTCGATGTCGAGGACCCGATCGACGAGGCCTATCACCTCGAGGTCTCCTCGCCCGGCATCGACCGGCCGCTGACCCGGCTCAAGGATTTCGACGCCTGGAAGGGCTACGAGGCCAAGATCGAGACCTCCGAGCTCATCGACGGGCGCAAGCGGTTCAAGGGTCAGATCGCCGGGACCGAGGGCGACGAGGTGCTGATCGAGATCGAGGAAGGCACGATCGGGCTCAAGTTCGACTGGCTCTCGGACGCCAAGCTGGTGCTGACCGACGAGCTGATCACCGAAATGCTGCGGCAGAAGAAGGCCACCCAGGCCGTCGACGAATCCGCGTTTGACGACATCGAAGAAGAGACTTCCGAGGAGGAGTGAATGGCGATTACCTCTGCCAACCAGCTGGAGCTGCTGCAAACCGCCGAGGCGGTCGCGCGCGAGAAGATGATCGACCCCGGCCTCGTGATCGAGGCGATGGAGGAAAGCCTCGCCCGTGCCGCGAAGTCTCGCTACGGGGCGGAGATGGACATCCGCGTCGCGATCGACCGCAAGACCGGCCGCGCCACCTTCACCCGCGTCCGCACCGTCGTCGAGGATGACGCGGTGGAGAACTACCAGGCCGAGATGACGGTCAAGCAGGCCAAGCAGTACATGGCCGATCCCCAGATCGGCGACGTCTTCGTCGAGGAAGTGCCTCCCGTGGACCTCGGCCGGATCGCGGCGCAGTCGGCCAAGCAGGTCATCCTCCAGAAGGTGCGCGAGGCAGAGCGCGACCGCCAGTTCGAGGAATTCAAGGACCGCAAGGGCACGATCATCAACGGCGTGGTCAAGCGCGAGGAATACGGCAACATCATCGTCGATATCGGCCGCGGCGAAGCGATCCTGCGCCGCAACGAGAAGATCGGCCGCGAGAGCTACCGCCCGAACGACCGCATCCGCTGCTACATCAAGGACGTGCGCCGCGAGCCGCGCGGCCCGCAGGTGTTCCTTTCCCGCACCGATCCGCAGTTCATGGCCGAGCTCTTCAAGATGGAAGTGCCGGAGATCTACGACGGCATCATCGAGATCAAGGCCGTGGCCCGCGATCCCGGTTCGCGCGCGAAGATCGGCGTCATCTCCTATGACAACTCGATCGACCCGGTCGGCGCCTGCGTCGGCATGCGCGGCTCCCGCGTGCAGGCGGTCGTGAACGAGCTTCAGGGCGAGAAGATCGACATCATCCCGTGGAACGAGGATCAGGCGACGTTCCTCGTCAACGCGCTGCAGCCCGCCGAGGTCGCGAAGGTCGTGATCGACGAGGAGGCCGGCAAGATCGAGGTCGTGGTGCCGGACGAGCAGCTTTCGCTCGCGATCGGCCGGCGCGGCCAGAACGTGCGGCTCGCCTCGCAGCTCACCGGGCTCGACATCGACATCCTCACCGAGGAAGAGGAAAGCCGCCGGCGTCAGGCGGAATTCGCCGAGCGCACCAAGCTCTTCGTCGAGGCGCTCGATCTCGACGAGTTCTTCGCCCAGCTTCTGGTCGCGGAAGGCTTCACCAGCCTCGAAGAGGTCGCCTATATCGAGATCGACGAACTTCTGTCGATCGAGGGCGTCGACGAGTCGACCGCCGAGGAGCTTCAGGCGCGCGCCCGTGACGTGATCGAGGAGCAGAACCGCAAGGCGCTCGAGAACGCCCGCGCGCTGGGCGTCGAGGACAGCCTGATCTCGTTCGAGGGGCTGACGCCGCAGATGGTCGAGGCGCTGGCCAAGGACGACGTCAAGACGCTCGAGGACTTCGCCACCTGCGCCGATTGGGAACTGGCCGGCGGCTGGACCACCGTGAACGGCGAGCGGGTCAAGGACGAGGGCATCCTCGAGAAGTTCGACATGAGCCTCGAAGAGGCGCAGCACCTCGTGATGACCGCGCGAATCCAGCTCGGCTGGGTCGATCCGGCCGAGCTTGAGGCCGAGGCCGACGAGGGCGAGGAAGAAGAGGAGGCCGAGGCCTGACAAGGGCCTCGGGAGTGACAGCGATGACCCGCGGGGGAAGCGACAAGGTGAGGGACGAGCCGGAACGGCGCTGCATCGTCACGGGCGATGTGCAGCCGAAGGCCGGGCTGATCCGCTTCGTCGTCAGCCCCGACGGGCAGGTCGTCGCAGATCTTGCCGGCAAGCTGCCGGGCCGCGGCATCTGGGTCACCGCCGACAAGGCGGCAATCCAGAAGGCGGCGGCGAAGGGGCTCTTCTCGCGCGCCGCGAAGGCGCCGGTGACGGTGCCCGCGGATCTCGCCGATCTGGTCGAGGCGGCGGTCGCGCGGCGGGTCGTCGACCTCGTGTCGCTGGCGCGCAAGGCGGGCCGCGCGGTCGCGGGGTTCGAGAAGGTCAAGGGCTGGCTGGCCGAGGGCAGGGCCAAGGTGCTGCTCCAGGCCTCCGACGGATCGGAGCGCGGCAAGGGCAAGCTCTGGACCCCGGAGGGCGGGCGCTGGTTCGGCTGCCTGACCTCCTCGGAGCTCGGGCTGGCATTTGGCCGCGATAGTGTGATACATGGCGCGCTTGCCGCTGGCGGACTCTCTGCGCGTGTAGTAGAGGAAGCGGCAAAGCTTTCGGGTTTGCGAAAAGATGACGGCGGAAGGTCCGCCGGGAAGGATACGAAGTCGGCATGAGCGAAACAGACGGTAAGAAACCTCTCGGCCTCGGTGGCGGGCGTTCCGGCCAGGTGAAGCAGAGCTTCTCGCATGGCCGGACGAAGAGCGTCGTCGTCGAGACGAAACGCAAGCGCGTCGTCGTGCCGAAGCCCGGTGCCGCTGCGGGCTCGTCCGGTTCTGCCGGCGCCAAGGGTGCGGGCGATCCGTCGCGCCGTCCGGCCGGGATCTCCGATGCCGAGATGGAGCGCCGTCTGAAGGCGCTGCAGGCCGCCAAGGCGCGCGAGGTCGAAGAGGCCGCCCAACGCGCCGAGGAGGAGCGTCAGCGCGAGGAAGAGCGCGAGCGTCGCCGCGCCGAGATCGAAGCCAAGGAGCGCGAGGATCGCGAGCGCGAAGAGGCGCTGAAGGCCAAGGCCGAGGAAGAGGCGCGCAAGGCCGAGGAAGCCGAAGCCCGTGCCGCGCGCAAGGAAGAGTTCAAGAAGCCGGCGGCGGCGAAACCCGCGCCGGTCGACCCGGCGGCCGTCGAGGCTGCCGCGAGCCGTGCCGAGACCAAGGGCGTCAGCGTCGGTGGCCCGCGCAAGACCGACCGCGAGCGCGACACCCGCGGCGCCGCCGCCGACAAGGATTCGCGCGGCAAGGGCGCGCGCGACGACAGCCGTCGCGCCGGCAAGCTGACACTGTCCGAGGCGCTTTCCGGCGAGGGCGGGCGCCAGCGTTCGCTGGCTGCGATGAAACGCAAGCAGGAGCGTGCCCGCCAGAAGGCGATGGGCATGAGCCAGCGCGCCGAGAAGCAGTCGCGCGACGTGCAGCTGCCCGAGACGATCATCGTCTCGGAACTTGCCAACCGGATGGCCGAGCGCGCCGCCGACGTGGTCAAGGCGCTGATGAAGATGGGCATGATGGTCAACATGAACCAGCCCATCGACGCTGACACCGCCGAGCTGGTGATCGAGGAGTTTGGCCACCACGCGGTCCGCGTCTCCGACGCCGACGTCGAGCAGGTCATCGACACGGTCGAGGACAAGGCCGAGGATCTTCAGCCGCGCCCGCCGATCATCACGATCATGGGCCATGTCGACCACGGCAAGACCTCGCTGCTCGACGCGATCCGCCAGACCAACGTCGTCTCCGGCGAGGCCGGCGGCATCACCCAGCACATCGGCGCCTACCAGGTGACGACCGAGTCGGGTGCCGTGCTGACCTTCCTCGACACGCCGGGCCACGCCGCCTTCACCTCGATGCGCGCCCGCGGCGCGCAGGTGACGGATATCGTCGTGCTCGTGGTCGCCGCCGATGACGCGGTCATGCCGCAGACGATCGAGGCGATCAACCACGCCAAGGCCGCCAAGGTGCCGATGATCGTCGCGATCAACAAATGCGACAAGCCGTCCGCCAATCCGCAGAAAGTGCGGACCGATCTGCTGCAGCACGAGGTTGTCGTCGAGGCGATGTCGGGCGAGGTGCAGGATGTCGAGGTTTCGGCCAAGACCGGCAAGGGGCTCGACAGCCTCCTCGAGGCGATCGCGCTGCAGGCGGAGATCCTCGAACTCAAGGCCAACCCGGAACGCGCCGCGATGGGTGCGGTGATCGAGGCCAAGCTCGACGTCGGCCGCGGCCCGGTTGCCACGGTTCTCGTCCAGCACGGCACGCTGAAGCAGGGCGACATCTTCGTCGTCGGCGAGCAGTGGGGCAAGGTGCGCGCGCTGATCAACGACCAGGGCGAGCGGGTAACCGAGGCCGGGCCGTCGGTGCCGGTCGAGGTCCTTGGCCTCAACGGCACGCCGGAGGCCGGCGACGTCCTCAACGTGGTCGAGACCGAGGCGCAGGCGCGCGAGATCGCGAACTACCGTGAGCAGGCCGCAAAGGACAAGCGCGCGGCGGCCGGCGCGGCGACGACGCTCGAACAGCTCATGGCCAAGGCCAAGGAAGACAAGAACATTTCCGAGCTGCCGATTGTGGTGAAGGCCGACGTGCAGGGTTCCGCCGAGGCGATCGTCCAGGCGATGGAGAAGATCGGCAACGAGGAAGTGCGCGTCCGCGTGCTGCATTACGGCGTCGGCGCGATCACCGAATCGGATATCGGTCTTGCCGAAGCGTCGGGTGCTCCGGTGATCGGCTTCAACGTGCGGGCCAACGCGCCGGCGCGGACGGCGGCGAACCAGAAGGGCGTCGAGATCCGCTACTACTCGGTCATCTACGATCTCGTGGACGACGTGAAGAAGGCGGCCTCGGGGCTTCTCTCGGCCGAGATCCGCGAGAACTTCATCGGCTATGCGTCGATCAAGGAGGTCTTCAAGGTCTCCGGCGTCGGCAAGGTCGCGGGCTGCCTCGTCACCGAGGGCGTGGCGCGTCGCTCGGCCGGCGTCCGGCTCCTGCGCGACGATGTCGTGATCCACGAGGGCACGCTGAAGACGCTGAAGCGCTTCAAGGATGAGGTCAAGGAAGTGCAGTCCGGCCAGGAATGCGGCATGGCGTTCGAGAACTACGACGACATCCGCCCGGGCGACGTCATCGAGATCTTCGAGCGCGAGGAGGTCGAGCGCAAGCTCGCCTGATCGCGCCCGCGATTGTGAATTGGAAAGGCCGCCCGGGTTCGGGCGGCTTTTTCTTTGGAGATGTCCGCAAGTCGTGTTGGTCCGCCTTGTGGACCCGGCAGACCTTTGCATGCGCAGCGGATTCATGCCTATGATCGGACCGTTCGCAGAGAATTTTGTTAACAGGCGCCCTCTTTTGCCAAGTTTCAGATCTATCTTGTTGAGCTTGGCAATCCAACTCGCTTGCTTCGTGCAAGCCCAGGCGGATGAATGGGGATCCGTGGTTCTGGCACATTGCTACGAGCTTGATGGCATTTCCTATCAGCAGCATTTCTTCGTCAGGGTATTTCGGACTGAAGTCGGAGGGGGCAGCTCCATTCAGATGCCCGAGAGCGAGATGCTCCCCGCGATTTGCATGCCCTTAACGAGGACCCGGCAGAGTGCATGATCGAGAACAAGAAGGTCGTTTTTGAGACCGTCGATTATCGCGCGCCGACTCTCCGAGGCGCATGCGGTCTTTGTGAGCAAACCGGATTTCGAATTACTGTCGATCGCGAAGCTGTCTGGGAAACAAGAAGGCCGGACAAGAGGGGCGATTCGATTTTCAATGGCACAATAGACATGCACAAAGACATGCTGCGTGTCTGCGAAGAACACCCGCCTGCAGCGCTCGGCGTTGATATCCCCTTCGCACGGGACTTTTTCACCTCACGAACGAGCATTCTGGTTTGTGAAACGCACTCTTACTGATTTCCCGAGCACAGCTCTGGGAATGCGATGCCGCCATGTGGCTTTGGGTTCAAACCCGGCCAGCACGATTTGCGGACACCCCACTTTGTTGGCAGATCGTCGCTCGGGTGGCTATCAGAGCCAGTCGCGCAGGATCGGGATGAGCGGGACGTCGGCGGGCGGCATCGGGTAGCTGCGCAGGTCCTTCGGGCGGACCCAGGCCAGTTCCTGACCCTCGCGCGACTGCAGCATGCCCTGCCATTTCCGGCAGGCGAAGAGCGGCATCAGCAGGTGGAAGTCGTCGTAGGCATGGCTCGCGAACGTCAGCGGCGCAAGGCAGCTTGCCCAGGTGTCGATGCCAAGTTCCTCGTGCAGTTCGCGGATCAGCGCGGCCTCCGGCGTCTCGCCGGGTTCGACCTTGCCGCCGGGAAACTCCCACAGGCCCGCCATCGACTTGCCCTCCGGCCGGCGTGCAAGGAGCACCCGGCCGTCGGGATCTATGAGCGCCACCGCCGAGACGAGGAGCGTTCTCACGACCGGTAGTCGGCGTTGATGTCGATGTAGCGATGCGTGAGGTCGCAGGTCCAGACCGTGCGCGCGCCCTTGCCGAGGCCGAGGTCGACCGAGATCACCAGCTCGTCGCGCTTCATGTAGGCGGCCGCCTCCTCCTCGCTGTAGTCCGGGCTGCGCCAGCCCTTCTCGGCCAGGAGCAGGTCGCCCAGACGGATCGACAGCGTGTCGCGGTCGGCCTTGGCGCCGGACTTGCCGACCGCCATGACGATGCGCCCCCAGTTCGGGTCCTCGCCCGCGATCGCGGTCTTCACGAGCGGCGAGTTGGCGATCGCCATCGCGACCCTGTGGGCGTCGCTGGCGTCGGCTGCGCCGGTGACGCGGACCTCGACGAATTTCGTCGCCCCTTCGCCGTCGCGCACCACCTGTTTCGCCAGATCCAGCATCACCACGCCGAGCGCCTTTTCGAAGGCCTTGGCGGGCGCCGAGCGCATGTCCGCGATCTCGGCGGCTGGGCTCTTGCCGGTCGCCGCGACGATCAGCGCGTCGGAGGTCGAGGTGTCGCTGTCCACAGTGATCGCGTTGAACGAGGCGTCGACCTGGCGCGAGACCATTTTCTGCAGGTTGGCCGAGGAGATCCTCGCGTCGGTGAAGATGTAGACAAGCATCGTCGCCATGTCGGGCGCGATCATGCCGGAGCCCTTGGCGATGCCGGCGATGCGGATCGGCCCGCCGTCGCCCTTGATCTCGGCGGAGGCGCCCTTGGGGAAGGTGTCGGTCGTCATGATCGCGCGCGCCGCCAGCTCGATCCCGCCGGCGTCGAGCGCGGTTCTGAGATCACCAAGCTTGGCGGTGATCCGGCCATGCGGCAGGGGTTCGCCGATCACGCCGGTCGAGGAGGAGAAGACCCGCGATGACGGGATCGAGAGCGCCCGGGCGACGGCATCGGTGACAGCGTCGACCGACTCCTGCCCGGCCTTGCCGGTGAAGGCGTTGGCGTTGCCGGAGTTGACGACGATCGCCGCGCCCTCCTCGGAGGCGGGCTTCCCGGCGAGCTTGGCCTCGCAGTCGAGCACGCAGGCCGCGCGGGTGGCCGAGCGGGTGAAGGCGCCCGCGATCGCGGTGCCGGGGGCGAGCCGCACCAGCATCACGTCGGTGCGGTTCTTGTAGCGCACCCCGGCCTCGACGGCGGCGAACTCCACGCCGTCGATCACCGGCAGCGCGGGGAAACCGTCCTGCGGGGCGAGCGGCGAGACCGGGCTCGGCTGCTTCACCCGCGCGCTGACCGCTTCCGCACCGGTCGCGACCGCGTCGATCACGGCGTCGACGCCGGCCTCGACAGTCTCGCCCAGGGCCGGCAGGACGCGGTCCTCGATGGTCTTGCGCAGCCGCTTGACCTGATCCTTCAGCTTCTTCGCCTCGGCCTTCCAGTCGTCGTCCTTCTTGGCCATGTCGGTCCCCCGTTCCGGCGTTGTCAGTTCTCGATGAGCGCGGTGTTCTTGAGGATGGCGGGATCGATTCCCTCGACCATCTTCTCGACCTTCGCCGCCTCGGTCAGTTCCGTCACCTTGGCCTCGACTGCCGAGCCCTGCAACTCGCTTTCGAGTTCGGCGCGCACGTCCTCGATCGTCGGCGCGGTGGCGGCGCGGGTCTCGTTGAGCTTGATCAGGTGCCAGCCGAAATCGGACTGGACCGGATCGGAGACCGTGCCGGCCTCCATCGCCAGAACCGCGTCCTCGAAGGGCTTCACCATCATGCCGACGCCGAACCAGCCAAGGTCGCCACCGGCTTCCGCCGAGCCACGATCGGTAGATTTCTCCTTGGCGATCACGGCAAAATCGGCGCCGCCGTCAAGTTCGGCCTTGATGGCCTTGGCCTCGTCCTCGGTCGCGACGAGGATATGGGCGGCGTTGTATTCGGTGCCTGGATCGGTGTTGGCGTATTTCTCGTCGTAGAGCGACTGCACCGCCTCGTCGGTGACCGCAGAGGCGGCGGTTTCCTCGAGCGTGGTGCCGGCGAGGTAGCTGCGGCGCTGGTTGTCGAGGAAAAGCTCGTCGCGCGTGTCCATGTCGGCTTCGGCGGCCTCGGCGAGCGCGGCCTGCTGGATGATCTGGTCGAGGATGCCGTTGAACAGCGTCTCGTCGTCGAGTTGGAGATACTGCGGCGGCAGGCTCTCGCGCAAAGCGATCATGTGGCCGAGCGTGATGTCCACGCCGTTGACGGTGGCGACGACGGTTTCGGCGCTCGGTTCGGCGGCGATGACGGGCGCGGACAGCGCCAGCGACAGGGCAACAGCGCCAAGGCGGGCGGCTGGTTTCAGCATGATCTCAACTCCTCATCGGGCCGCGCACGGGGCGCGACGTTGACTATCGGACGGCAGACCCTTACATCGCGATGGTCCCGTGAGGGCCGAGCCGCACCCGGTTTCGCAGCCGTTCTAGGCACAGCGCGAGGCAGCGGCAAGGCCGCGTTTCTTCACAGGTCAGTCAGTCGAACCCGAGCGGAGAAAAAATGCTGGGCCTCGGAACAATCGCGAAGAAGGTCTTCGGCACGCCGAACGACCGCATGGTCAAGTCGGTCCGCCCGCTGGTGGCGAAGATCAACGCGCTGGAACCGGAGTTCCAGAACCTCACCGACGAGGGGATAAAGGAGAAGACCGAGGAGCTGGCCAAGCGGGTGCAGTCGGGCGAGAGCCTCGACTCGGTGCTGGTCGAGGCCTTCGCCAACTGCCGCGAGGCGGCGAAGCGGGCGCTGGGGCTTCGGGCCTTCGACGTGCAGCTCATGGGCGGGATCTTCCTCCATCAGGGCAACATCGCCGAAATGAAGACCGGCGAGGGCAAGACGCTGGTCGCGACCTTCCCGGCCTACCTGAACGCCCTCTCGGGCAAGGGTGTGCATATCGTCACCGTCAACGACTACCTCGCCAAGCGCGACGCGGAATGGATGAGCAAGGTCTACGGCGCGCTCGGCCTGACCACCGGCGTCGTCTATCCGTTCCAGTCGGCCGAGGAGAAGAAGTCCGCCTACGAAGCCGACATCACCTACGCCACGAACAACGAGCTCGGCTTCGACTACCTGCGCGACAACATGCGCAATTCGATCGACGAGATGATGCAGCGCGGGCATTTCTTCGCCATCGTCGACGAGGTCGACTCGATCCTGATCGACGAGGCGCGGACGCCGCTGATCATCTCGGGGCCGAGCCAGGACCGGTCGGAGCTCTACAAGACGCTCGACGCCTTCATCCCGGAACTGACCGAGGAGCACTACAAGCTCGACGAGAAGGCGCGCAACGCGACCTTCACCGAGGAGGGCAACGAATACCTCGAACAGCGGCTGACCGAGGCCGGCGTGCTGCCCGAAGGCCAGACGCTCTACGACCCGGAATCGACCACCATCGTCCACCACGCCACCCAGGCGATGCGGGCGCATACGCTCTTTCACAAGGACCAGCACTACATCGTCCGCAATGGCGAGATCGTGCTCATTGACGAATTCACCGGCCGGATGATGCAGGGCCGGCGGCTCTCGGACGGCCTCCATCAGGCGATCGAGGCCAAGGAAGGCGTGTCGATCCAGCCCGAGAACGTGACACTCGCCTCGGTGACCTTCCAGAACTACTTCCGCCTCTATGACAAGCTCGGCGGGATGACCGGCACGGCTTCGACCGAGGCCGAGGAATTCATGGAAATCTACGGGCTCGGCGTGGTCGAGGTGCCGACCAACCGGCCGGTGGCACGGAAGGACGACCACGACCAGGTCTATCGCACGGCGCGAGAGAAATACGAAGCGATCCTAAAGCGAATCAAGACCGCCAACGAGAAGGGCCAGCCGGTCCTCGTCGGCACGACCTCGATCGAGAAGTCCGAAATGCTCTCGGAACTGCTGAAGAAGGAAGGCATCAGGCACAACGTGCTCAATGCCCGCCAGCACGAGCAGGAGGCGAAGATCGTCGCGGATGCCGGCAAGGTCGGGGCGGTGACGATCGCAACGAACATGGCCGGTCGCGGTACCGACATCCAGCTTGGCGGCAATGTCGAGATGAAGGTGATGGAGGCGCTTGCCGCCGATCCCGAAGCCCATCCCGACGAGATCCGCGCCCGGATCGAGGCGGAGCATGCCGAGGAGAAGAAACAGGTCCTCGAGGCCGGCGGGCTCTTCGTCCTTGCCTCCGAGCGGCACGAGAGCCGGCGCATCGACAACCAGTTGCGCGGCCGGTCGGGCCGTCAGGGCGATCCGGGGCGGTCGTCGTTCTACCTTTCGCTCGAGGACGACCTGATGCGGATCTTCGGGTCCGAGCGGCTCGACAAGGTTCTGTCGACGCTCGGCATGAAGGAGGGCGAGGCGATCATCCACCCTTGGGTGAACAAGTCGCTGGAGCGGGCCCAGGCCAAGGTTGAGGGCCGCAACTTCGACATCCGCAAGCAGCTCCTGAAGTTCGACGACGTGATGAACGACCAGCGCAAGGTGATCTTCAGCCAGCGGCTGGAGATCATGGAGGCCGAGGATCTCGAGGAGATCGTCGGCGACATGCGCCACCAGGTCATCGACGACGTAGTGGACCAGTTCCTGCCGCCGAAAAGCTATGCCGAACAGTGGAACATCTCCGGGCTCGACGCCGCGGTGAAGGAGAAGCTGGCGCTCGCGCTTCCGGTCGCGGACTGGGCGGCCGAGGAAGGCGTCGATCAGGAAGAGATGCGCGAGCGGGTCTGCAAGGCCTCCGACGAGCTGATGGCCGAAAAGGCCGAGGCGTTCGGGGCCGAAACCATGCGCCAGATCGAGAAGCAGTTCCTGCTGCAGACCATCGACACCAAGTGGCGCGAGCATCTGGTGACGCTGGAACACCTGCGCTCGGTCGTTGGCTTCCGCGGCTATGCGCAGCGCGATCCGCTGTCGGAGTACAAGACCGAGGCCTTCACGCTCTTCGAGAATCTGCTCGACGGCCTGCGCGAGGACGTGACGCGCAAGCTCGCTCAGGTCCGGCCGATGACCGAGGAGGAGCAGCAGGCAATGTTGCGCCAGATCAACGAGCAGCAGGCCGCCCAGAACGCCAATGCTGCGGCGGCGGCTCCGGTTGCCGCGATGGCCGGGGCGGCGGCGGGATTCGATGAGACGGATCCGGCAAGCTGGGGCGACCCCGGACGTAACGATCCCTGCCCGTGCGGGTCGGGGGAAAAGTTCAAGCATTGCCACGGCCGGCTGGCCTGACGCGGGTTCGTACTACCGACCGCATAGCAAGACGGACGCACGGCTTAAGGGAATATGCCAACGGCTGCGTATTGATGGCGGGTACCCGGACCGGGGCCCGCCATTTTCACGAATGGTCGTGTGTAATGTCACGCCCGGACCGCGCGACGCAACTGCGGTCCGGGTGCAACGCGCGTATACGCCACGATTGCCGGAGTCTCATGATCCGGGCCGGTTCATCAGAAGTACCCCTCGGCCCGGAAGCTGAGTTCGCGCGATTTGCCGACGATCAGATGGTCGTGGACGACGATCCCCATGACGCGAGCGGCGTCCTGGATCTGGCCGGTGACGACGATGTCCTGCTCCGACGGCGTCGGGTCGCCCGAAGGGTGGTTGTGGACGAGGATGAGAGCGCTCGCATTGAGCTCCAGCGCCCGCTTGACCACTTCGCGCGGATAGACCGGCACATGGTCCACGGTGCCGCGCGCCTGTTCCTCGTCGGCGATCAGCACGTTCTTGCGGTCGAGGTAGAGCACCCGGAACTGCTCGGTCTCCCGATGCGCCATCGCGGTGCGGCAATAGTCGAGAAGCTGGTCCCACGACGACAGGACGGCGCGGTGCATCACCCTGGTTCGCGCCAGCCGGTGCGCCGCCGCCTCGACGATCTTCAGCTCCTGCACCACGGCGTCACCGACGCCCTGCACCTCGGTGAGCCGGTGCGCCGGCGCGGAGAGCACGCGGTTGAAATCGCCGAACAGGTCGAGCAGCCGACGGGCGAGAGGCTTCACATCCTGGCGCGGGATCGCTCGGAAAAGCACGAGTTCAAGGAGTTCATAGTCGGGAATCGCCGCCGCGCCGCCGTCCATGAAACGGGCGCGCAACCGTTGGCGGTGGTCCTTGATGTAGGAGGGCAGCCTGCCCTCGGGCAGCGCGACCGCGAGCGCTTCGTCGCCCGGAAAGAGCGGCATCGGAGCTTCATGAAAGGCGCGAGTCGGTCCCATGCGGCCAGATTCCCGCGTCGTGGTGAAGGATTGGTTAACATGCGCCCGAAAGACAAACGGCGCAGCCGGAGAGCCGCGCCTTCAAATTCAACCTTCTCAGGAGGCCCGGCTCAGCCCTTCATGCCGTCCCAGAAGCTCTTGACCTTGGAGAAGAACGACGAACCTTCGGGGTTGTTGTCCTCGCTCAGGCGTTCGAACTCGCGCAGGAGCTCGCGCTGCTGCGCGGTGAGGTTCACCGGCGTTTCGACCGCAATCTCGATCAGCATGTCGCCGACGCCGCCGCCGCGCAGCGCCGGCATGCCCTTGCCGCGCAGCCGCAGCTGCTTGCCGGTCTGCGCCCCCGACGGGATCTTCACCCGGCTGCGGCCGCCGTCGATCGTTGGCACCTCGACCTCGCCGCCGAGCGCCGCGGTGGTCATCCAGATCGGCACCCGGCAGAAGAGGTTGACCCCGTCGCGCTGGAAAAGCGCGTGTTCGCGGACCTCGATGAAGATGTAAAGGTCGCCGGCCGGACCGCCGCGCAACCCGGCTTCCCCCTCGCCGGCGAGGCGGATCCGCGTGCCGGTCTCGACCCCCGCGGGGATGTTGACGGAAAGCTGGCGCTCCTTCTCGGTACGCCCGGCGCCGTGGCAGACCTTGCACGGGTTCTTGATCGTCTGGCCGAGCCCGCCGCATGTCGGGCAGGTGCGCTCGACCGTGAAGAAGCCCTGCTGGGCACGGACCTTGCCCATGCCCGAACAGGTCGGGCAGGTCTGCGGTTCGGCGCCGCCCTCGGCCCCGGTGCCGTTGCAGATGCCGCAGGCAACCGAGGTCGGCACGGTGATCGACTTCTGGGCACCGCTATAGGCCTCCTCGAGCGTGACCCGAAGATTGTAGCGCAAGTCCGAGCCGCGCTGGGCGCGGTTTCGTCCGCCGGCGCCGCCGCGGCCGCCCATGAAGTCGCCGAAGAGGTCCTCGAACACGTCAGAGAAGGCGCTGGCGAAATCGCCCTGCTGGCCATAGCCGCCGCGCCCGCCGCCGCGCGGACCGCCACCCATTCCGCCCTCGAAGGCGGCATGGCCGAAGCGGTCATAGGCCGCCTTGCGGGTGTCGTCCTTGAGGACGTCGTAGGCCTCGTTCACTTCCTTGAACTGGGCCTCGGCCTCCGGCTTGTCCTTGTTGCGATCGGGGTGAAGCTCCTTGGCCTTCGCCCGATAGGCCTTCTTGATCTCGTCGGCCGATGCGCCGCGTCCGACACCCAGAACCTCGTAGAAGTCGCGTTTCGCCATTCTTCGCCCTCTCGGGGAACGCGCGGGCCGGCCCGACGCGCGTCAGGCCGGCCCCGGGGTTCCGGTCGCGTTACTTGCGCTTGTCTTCGCCCAGATCCTCGAAGTCGGCATCCACGATGTCGTCATCGACGCCGCGCGGACCCTCGTCGTCACCTTCCGGCGCCGCGCCTTCGGCCTGTTGCGCCTTGTAGATCGCCTCGCCGAGCTTCATCGCCGCGTCGGTGACGTTCTGGATGCCGCCCTTGATCTTGCCGGCATCCTCGGACTTCAGCGTTTCCTCGAGCGCGCCGATGGCCAGCTCGATCGCCTCGACGGTGGAGGCGTCGACCTTGTCGCCATGCTCCTCGAGCGCCTTGCGGGTGGAGTGGATCAGGCTTTCGGCCTGGTTCTTGGCCTCCACCAGCTCCTTGCGCTTCTTGTCGCCCTCGGCATTGGCCTCGGCGTCCTTGACCATCTTCTCGATCTCGTCGTCGGAAAGTCCGCCCGAGGCCTGGATGGTGATCTGCTGCGCCTTGCCGGTGCCCTTGTCCTTGGCGTTGACCGAGACGATGCCGTTCGCGTCGATGTCGAAGGTCACCTCGATCTGCGGCAGGCCGCGCGGCGCGGGCGGGATTTCCTCGAGGTTGAACTGGCCGAGGAGCTTGTTGTCCGCTGCCATCTCGCGCTCGCCCTGGAAGACCCGGATCGTCACCGCGTTCTGGTTGTCTTCGGCCGTCGAGAAGATCTGGCTCTTCTTCGTGGGGATCGTGGTGTTGCGGTCGATGAGGCGGGTGAAGACACCGCCGAGCGTCTCGATGCCGAGCGAGAGCGGGGTCACGTCGAGCAGGACCACGTCCTTCACGTCGCCCTGCAGCACGCCGGCCTGGATCGCCGCACCAAGCGCCACGACCTCGTCCGGGTTCACGCCCTTGTGCGGCTCCTTGCCGAAGAAGTTCGTCACTTCCTCGATCACCTTCGGCATCCGGGTCATGCCACCGACGAGCACGACCTCGTCGATGTCGCCCTTGGAAAGTCCGGCATCCTTGAGCGCGTCGGCGCAAGGCTTCATCGACTTCTTGATAAGGTCCGCGACCAGCGATTCGAGCTTCGCACGGGTCAGCTTCATGACCATGTGCAGCGGCGTGCCGGTGTTCTTGTCCATCGAGATGAACGGCTGGTTGATCTCGGTCTGCTGGCTGGAAGAAAGCTCGATCTTCGCCTTCTCGGCCGCTTCCTTGAGACGCTGCAGCGCCATCTTGTCGCCGGTCAGGTCGACGCCATGCTCCTTTTTGAACTCCTCGGCGAGGTAGTTCACGATGCGCATGTCGAAGTCCTCGCCGCCGAGGAAGGTGTCGCCGTTGGTCGACTTCACCTCGAAGAGGCCATCGTCGATTTCGAGGATGGTGATGTCGAAGGTGCCGCCGCCGAGGTCATAGACCGCGATGGTCCGGGTTTCCTTCTTGTCGAGACCGTAGGCGAGTGCCGCCGCCGTCGGCTCGTTGATGATCCGCAGGACTTCGAGACCGGCGATCTTGCCGGCGTCCTTGGTGGCCTGACGCTGGGCGTCGTTGAAATAGGCCGGGACGGTGATGACCGCCTGGGTGACCGATTCGCCGAGGTAGCTTTCGGCGGTTTCCTTCATCTTCTGCAGGATCACAGCGGAGATCTGCGCGGGAGAGTACTTCTCACCCTTCACCTCGACCCAGGCGTCGCCGTTGCCGCCGTCCACGATGTGGTAGGGGACGAGCTTCTTGTCCTTCTCGACCTCGGCGTCGCCGATGCGGCGGCCGATCAGGCGCTTGACGGCATAGACCGTGTTGGTCGGGTTGGTGACCGCCTGGCGCTTGGCCGGCTGGCCGACGAGACGCTCGCTGTCGGTGAAGCCGACGACGGAGGGCGTGGTGCGGGCGCCTTCCGAGTTCTCGATGACGCGCGGCTGCGCCCCGTCCATGATGGCGACGCAGGAGTTCGTGGTCCCGAGGTCGATCCCGATGACTTTGGCCATGTATGTACCTTTCCTTCGGCGATGATGTGGCGCCAGATCCGATCGCGGCCCCTGACGCCGATCCCTAGATTTCGGCCGGGTGATCCCGACCGGCTTCGTGGGGTATATAAGGAGGGGAATCTGACGCTGCAAGCGCCGTGACGGCGGGAAAAACAGGGAAAATCCGTGGAAAATCGCGACCACTCTCCGGCGTCGCCCGTACCGCCCGATCCCACCGCCCGGATCGCGGGCGCGGCCTTGTATGCTCTCTATCTCGACGCAGACGAACAAGCTGCGCTGGTCGGGGATATCCGCGCCGTCGTCGCGGCTGCGCCCCTGTTCTCGCCGCTGACCCCATGGGGCAAGCCGATGTCGGTGCGGATGACCTCGGCCGGGAAATACGGCTGGTACGCGGACCGGAAGGGCTACCGCTACGTTCCGCGCCATCCCTGTGGCTCAGACTGGCCGCCGATCCCGGAGCGGGTACAGGCGGTCTGGCGCCGTCTCGTGGGCGCGGAGCGCGCTCCCGATTGCTGTCTGGTGAATTTCTACGATGTAGACGCGCGGATGGGCCTGCATCAGGACCGTGACGAGGCCGATTTCCGCTGGCCGGTCCTGTCGATCAGCCTCGGTGACGACGCCCGGTTTCGGATCGGCGGCACGACCCGCGGCGGGCCGACGAAAAGCTTCTGGCTTCGTTCCGGTGACGTCCTGGCGCTCGGCGGGGAGGCGCGGCTCGCCTATCATGGCGTCGACCGGATCGCGTCCGGCTCATCGACGCTCCTGCCGAAAGGCGGACGCATCAACCTCACGCTCCGGGTCGTGGACTGAACTGCGAATCGCCACCCGGACAAAGACCGACAGAGCAAGACGCCGGGCCCAATCACGGCCACACTCGCCGGCCCAACTGTCGAAATCCGCGACGGAGCACCCGGATCAGCGCGCCGCGTTCCAGCTCGCTGAGGCGTGTTTGCGGGTCTTGAACTCGCCCATCAGCCCGACGGCGATCAGCGCGAGCGTGAAATAGACAGGGTAGGTCAGCGACGAGTTGTGCGGATTGTAGTTGATGAACACGAAGCCGCGCATCTGGTCGATGATGTGAAAGAGCGGGTTCCAGTCGAACATCGCCAGCAGCGAGAAGCTGAGTGTGTTGCCGACGAACATCTTACCCGAGGCGAACATGTTGACGCGGGTGTAGATCTGTTGCGCGACGCGTGCGAACGCCGGCCACCACGGCTTGATCGCGAGCACGACCATGCCGATCCCGATCCCGTAGAGCCAGGAGAGGATGAGCATTCCCAGCGCGCCAACGGGATCTTCGATCTGCACCGGCGCGTAGGCCATGTGATAGACCCCGAGTATCACGACGATCGACAGGACCTGGGTGTAGAGAGCCGCGAGCGCCGCCGAGCCGATCGCGATGGCGGTGTTCATCGGCGCGTGCAGCATCATTCCCGAGGTCGGACCTTCCGAGCCGATGACCGCGCCCGACGTCTTGATGTTGCACATGAACGTGAAGATGCCCGTCATGATGTAGACGGTGAAATCGCCGCGAATCGCGCTGCCGCGCATGCCGAGCAGGTTGAAAGTTACGATGAAGGCGCCGATGAAGATCACCGTCTGCAGGATGTTGGTCAGAAGCCCCACCAAGGCATTCTTGTGGTTGCGCCGGATCGCGCGCACCGTGCTGTGATAGATGAGTTCGAGGATCGCCAGCGACGAGTTCAGCCGGGATTTCCGCCGCTCTACTCCGAACATGCCGCTCTGCCCGATTCCGCTGATGATGCCTGAGACTGGTGTTTTTTCGCCCGGAAATCTTGCCGATCCCTTAGCGGGCGATCATAAGGTGAACCGCTCTGCCGATCAACTCGCACCGAATGAGGAGATGCCGCCTTGGATTTCGACCGCCTGACAATGGTGATGCGGCGCCTCGCGCTCGAGGCCGGGGACCGGATCATGGAGATCTACAGTTCCCCCGATTTCGAGGTGCGGTCCAAGTCCGACGCGAGCCCGGTGACCGAGGCCGACGAGGCTGCAGATGCGCTGATTTCCGAAGGACTCGCCGAGGCGTTTCCCGCCGTGGCGCTCGTGACCGAGGAGCAGGCGGCGAGCCACGGGCAGGCGGTCTCGACCTTCCTCATCGTCGACCCCCTGGACGGAACCAAGGAATTCGTCCAGCGGCGCGGCGACTTCACCGTGAACATCGCCTATGTCGAGGCCGGCGTACCCTTGCGCGGCGTCGTCTATGCGCCGGCCAAGGGACGGCTCTTCTACACGCTCGGCGATGGCCGCGCGGTGGAGGAGAAGGGCGCCTTCGACAAGGAAGCGCCCGGCGAACAGGTGCCGATCACGGTTTCGGTGCCCGACAACCGGGGCCTGATGGTGGTGGCCTCGAAGTCGCATCGCGACCAGGCGACCGACGACTACATCGCGGCATATGCGGTGCGCGACATGACGAGCGCGGGGTCGAGCCTCAAGTTCTGCCTCGTCGCGACCGGCGAGGCCGATCTCTACCCGCGGCTCGGGCGGACGATGGAATGGGACACCGCCGCGGGCGACGCGGTGCTGCGCGGCGCGGGCGGCGAGGTCGTGCGCTTCGACGACCACAGTCCGCTGACCTACGGCAAGCCGGGTTTCGAGAACCCGTTCTTCATCGCCTATGCGCCGGGTGTTCTTCTGGTGAAACAGTGACCGTTCTCGTCGTCATTCCCGCCCGCTATGCCTCGACACGCTATCCGGGCAAGCCGCTCGTCGCGCTGAAGGGTGCTGACGGCGAGGCGCGCACGCTGATCCGGCGCAGCTGGGAAGCGGCGACGCAGGTCAAGGGTGTCGACCGCGTCGTCGTGGCGACCGACGATGACCGTATCAAGGCGGAAGCCGAGGGTTTCGGCGCCGAGGTCGTGATGACGTCGGAAGCCTGCCGCAACGGCACCGAACGCTGCGCCGAGGCGCATGCGGCGCTTGGCGGCCGCTATGACATCGTCGTCAACCTGCAGGGCGACGCGCCGCTCACGCCGCACTGGTTCGTCGAGGCGCTGGTCGCGGGGCTGCAGGCCGATCCCGGCGCCGATATCGCGACGCCGGTGCTGCGCTGCGACGGCCGCGCGCTGAACGGGTTCCTCGAGGATCGCCGCGCGGGGCGCGTCGGTGGCACGACCGCGGTTTTCGGCGCCGGCCGCCGGGCGCTCTACTTCTCGAAGGAAGTGATACCATATACCGGCCGGCGTTACGGCGCGGACGAGGCGACGCCGGTCTTCCATCATATCGGCGTCTATGCCTACCGCCCCGCCGCGCTCGCCGCCTATCCGGGCTGGGAGACCGGTGCCCTGGAGACTCTCGAGGGTCTGGAACAGCTCCGGTTCCTCGAGTGCGGACGGACGGTTCTTTGCGTCGAGGTCGAGGCGCGCGGGCGGCAGTTCTGGGAGCTGAACAACCCCGAAGACGTCCCGCGAATCGAGGCGATGTTGGCCGAGATGGGCATGTCCTGAGCGCGGCCTGATAGCGCGCCCAAGGTCCTGATTCGGGACACTATACGGTGAAACGGAACACTGTCCGGCGAAAGGCCGCTCCGGGCAGGTGTTTTCGAACTTTTTTCCGGAAACCGAGGGAAAACATCGTATGGTTGTCGTTCGGGATTAGAACCGAGTATCAGTCGACGCAAAGCATACGAACGCAGGGCGACAGGCCCGCGGGGAACGAAACGACGGTGGTTTAAATGAACTCGAAAGTCACGAAAGCAATTTTTCCGGTTGCTGGCCTTGGAACGCGTTTCCTGCCGGCAACGAAGTCGATTCCGAAAGAGATCATGACGCTCGTTGACCGGCCGCTGATCCAGTACGCCATCGACGAGGCCCGCGCGGCGGGGATCACGGAGTTCATCTTCGTGACCTCGCGCGGCAAGAGCGCGCTCGAGGATTACTTCGACCATGCCAACGAGCTCGAGGCGACGCTCGAGGCAAGCGGCAAGACCGCGCTGCTCGAGACACTGCGGGCGACCAACATGGAATCGGGGGCCATCGCCTACATCCGCCAGCACAAGGCGCTTGGCCTTGGCCATGCGGTCTGGTGCGCGCGTCGGCTTCTGGGCGACGAACCCTTCGCGGTGATCCTGCCCGACGACGTGATCGCCGCCGAGAAGCCCTGCCTGCAGCAGATGGTCGAGGCGCATGCCGAGGTCGGCGGCAACATGGTCGCCGCGATGGAAGTGGCGCCGGAGAAGGCGTCGTCCTACGGCGTGCTCGACATCGGCGAGGACATGGGCTCGATCGTGTCGGTCAAGGGCATGGTGGAAAAGCCGAAGCCTGCGGATGCGCCGTCGAACCTTGCGGTGATCGGGCGCTATATCCTGACGCCCGAGATCATGACCAACCTCGACCGTAAGAAGACCGGCGCCGGCGGCGAGATCCAGTTGACCGACGCGATCGCCGAAGAGATCGCCAAGTCGAACAACGTCTACGGTTTCCGCTTCCGCGGCCAGCGGTTCGATTGCGGATCGAAGGCGGGCTATCTTCAGGCGACGGTCGCCTTCGGGCTGGCCCGCGAGGAGCTGCGTGACGAGTTGCGCGACTTCCTCGTCGGCATCACCGCGATGCAGAAGGCGGCCGAATAGCGTCGATGGACCGGCACATCCTCGTCACCGGGGGCGCGGGGTATATCGGAGCTCACGCCTGCAAGGCGCTCAAGGCGGCGGGCTACGTTCCGGTAACTTTCGACAACCTCGCCACCGGCTGGCGGGCGGCCGTGAAGTTCGGCCCGTTAGAAGAGGGCGACCTTTCCGACCGGGCCCGGCTTGACGAGGTCTTCGCGCGCTGGCGGCCCGAGGCGGTGATGCATTTCGCCGCGTTGAGCCTCGTCGGCGACGCGATGCGCGACCCCGGCCCCTACTGGCGCGTGAACGTGCTCGGCGCGCTCAACCTCGTCGAGGCGGCTCTGGCCGCGGATTGCCGGCGCTTCGTCTTCTCGTCGACCTGTGCGACCTATGGCGACCAGGACGGCGTGATGCTCGACGAGGAGACGCCGCAGGAACCATTGAACGCCTATGGCAAGTCGAAGCTCGCGATCGAGCAGATGCTCGGCGACTTCGGCGCGAGCCAGGGGCTCGAAGCGGTGATCTTCCGCTATTTCAACGTCGCCGGCGCCGATCCCGAGGCCGAAGTGGGCGAGTGCCACCGGCCCGAGACCCATCTCATCCCGCTGATGCTCGACGCGATCGAGGGACGGCGCGCGGCGCTGACGGTGTTCGGCACCGACTATCCGACCCGCGACGGAACCTGCGTCCGCGACTACGTCCATGTGGCCGATCTCGTGGACGCACATGTGGCCGGGCTGCGGTGGCTTGAGGCGGGCAAGGGCTCGCGGGTCTACTGCCTCGGCACGGGGCGGGGGTTCTCGGTGCGCGAGGTGATCGACCAGTCGCGCGCGGTCACCAACCGCGAGGTGCCGGTGACCTTCGGCGCGCGCCGTGCCGGCGACGCGGTGAGCCTCGTCTGCGGCAGCGCGCGCGCGGCGCAGGAACTCGGCTGGCGGCCGGCGCGGTCCGACCTCGCGACGATGATCGCCGATGCCTGGCGCTGGCACCGCTCCGGCGGCTACGACGGGGCGTGACCGCGCTGCCTCTGCGCCGTGCGGCGGCCGGTTTGATCGTCATTCCGCAGTTTACCTGAAGGGTCGCCACCTGTATTGTCCCGTCCCAACAAGAAAGTTCTGTTGGGGCTGGAACTGACGGGCAGGAACGGAAGCGGACATTTCGGCCGCGATCCGGCCAGTTGGTGCAACCTCACCTTAATCAGAATGCGTCAAGGATGACGCGGCCGCCTAATATTGCGGGGCGAGAGGGTCGGGTTGGGAGTCTGGAAGCGATATCGTTTGCGGCTCATGCGCAAGAGGATGCGGTTCCGCGCGTTCCGTAAGCGCCGCGATTTGTCGATGGTGGCGGACCGGCTGCGGCGGATCCGGCGCAGCGACATTCTCGTCGCCGCGGTGCTCCGTAACGAACGGATCCGGCTGCCCTATTTCCTGCGCTATTACCGCGAGCTCGGGGTCGGTCACTTCCTGTTCGTCGACAACGGCTCCGATGACGGCTCGCGCGAGTATCTCGCCGCGCAGGAGGACGTGACCCTGTGGACGACGCGGGCGAGCTACCGCGAGGCGCGCTACGGTGTCGACTGGCTCAACTGGATCCTGATGCGCCACGCGCGCGAGCACTGGGTGCTCGCGCTCGATGTCGACGAGTTCTTCGTCTACCCGTTCTGCGACACGCGGCCGATCCGCGCTTTGACCGACTGGCTCGACACCTACGAGACCCGCAGCTTCCCGGCCATGCTCGTCGACATGTACCCGAAAGGCGCGATCAACTCAGTGTCCTATCGCGAGGGCATGAACCCGTTCACGATCGCCGATCATTTCGACAGCGGCAACTACACGATCTCGAAGAACGCCGAGTTCGGAAACCTCTGGATCCAGGGCGGACCGCGGGCGCGGGTCATGTTCGCGGAAACGCCCAAGGAGGCGCCGAGCCTGAACAAGATCCCGCTGGTGAAATGGCGCTGGGACTACTGCTTTGTCAGCTCGACTCACACGTTGCTGCCGCGCTCTCTGAACCTGACCTATGACGAGATGGGCGGCGAAAAGGCTTCAGGATGCCTGCTGCACGCCAAATTCCTGTCGACTTTCGAGGCCAAGGTCGACGAGGAGTTGACGCGGCAAGAGCACTTCGCCACCGGCCGGGAATACGCCGCCTATGCCGAAGCCCTGAAAGAACAGCCCGACCTGTGGTGCAGATGGTCCGAGAAATACATCAACTGGCGCCAGCTCGAGATCCTCGGGCTGATGTCGAAGGGCAACTGGGCATGACGCTCGGTTTCATCATGATGTGCCACACCGCACTCGACCGCGCCGCCCAGGTGGCGCGGTTCTGGGCCGAGGCCGGCTGCCCCGTCGTCATCCACGTCGATCGCCGGGTGAAGCCGCGGGCGTTTCGTGCGATGACCGGCATGCTCGCCGACCTTGGCAACGTGAGCTTTTGCGAGCGCTTCGCCTGCGAATGGGGAACCTGGTCGCTGGTGGCCGCGACCCAGGCCGCCGCGGCGCAGATGCTGGCGCAGCATGCGCATGTCCGGCATGTCTACCTCGCCTCCGGTTCCTGCCTGCCGCTCCGGCCGGTCGAGGAACTCACCACCTATCTCGACGCGCGCCCGGACACCGATTTCATCGAGAGTGTGACCACCGCAGATGTCGGCTGGACCGTGGGCGGCCTCGATGTCGAGCGGTTCATGTACCGGTTCCCGTTTTCCTGGCGCCGCCAAAGGGCGCTGTTCGACGCCTATGTGAACCTGCAGCGGCGGCTCAAGCTCCGGCGCCGGATTCCCGACGGGATCGTGCCGCATCTCGGCTCGCAATGGTGGTGCCTGACCCGCCAGACGCTGTCGGCGATCCTCGACGCTCCCGACCGGCCCGCCGTCGACCGGTACTTCCGGCGTGTCTGGATCCCTGACGAGAGCTATTTCCAGACACTGGCGAGGCGCCATTCGCGGCAGATCGAAAGCCGCTCCCTGACGCTGTCGAAATTTGACAATCAGGGCAAACCGCACACGTTCTACGACGATCACCTGCAGCTTCTCCGTCGGTCCGACTGTTTCGTCGCGCGCAAGATCTGGCCGCGCGCCGACCGCCTCTACCGCACGCTGCTCGCGCCCTCCGAGGCGCAGCCGGAGCGGGCCGAGCCCAATCCGGGCAAGATCGACAGGCTGTTTTCCAGCGCGGTCGAACGGCGGGTGCGCGGCCGGCCCGGTCTTTACATGCAAAGCCGCTTTCCGAGGAATGACCGCGAGAACGGCAGGACCTGCGCACCTTATTCGGTGTTTCACGGCTTTACCGACCTGTTCGAGGATTTCGACCTCTGGCTGGCCAAGACGATCGGCGGCCGCGTGCACGGCCATCTCTTCAGCCCGGAAGGCGCGGAGTTCTCGGGTGGCGCCTCCGTCTTCAACGGCGCCCTCAGTGCCGATGCAACCTTGCGCGACTACAATCCGCGCTCCTTCCTCACCAACCTGGTCTGGAACTCCCGCGGAGAGCGGCAAGTCTTCCAGTTCAGCCCCCGTGACAACCAGGCCTGCAACGCGTTTATGGCCGCCGATCCCAATGCGCAGATCTCGGTGATTTCCGGCACCTGGGCGGTGCGGCTCTGGCAATCCGGCGGCGATTTCCCCGATATCCGCCGCAAGGCGGCCTTGCTGCAAAAGCGCGAGGCCGAGCACCTGGCGATCCTGCGGTCGATGCAGGTCAAGGCGCGTGTGCGGAGTTGGACGATGGCAGAGTTTATCGAAAGCCCGATGGAATCCCTGCAACCGATCTTAGACGAGATCCGGCCGCGTGGGGCGCCTCCCTTGGCCGAGGCTCCGCGGATGGCGGACCTGTCAGGATTCCAAGCGTTTCTGCAACGGCTCAAGAACGAGGGCATGCAGCCGACGCTGGTCGGAGACGTCAGTTTAGCCGGCGCGCAACGGCCGGCAGTGCAGGACTGTGCACGCCCCTATCTGGTTCGCTAAGGAGGACGCCGGTTGCGGGGCGATTTCGACTATTTCGTGATCTTTGGCGAGATGCGCACCGGCTCGAACCTGATCGAGTCGACGCTTTCGACGGCTCCGGGCATCAGTTGCCACAGCGAGGCGTTCAACCCGGTCCATATCGGCGGGCCGAATATCGAAGAGATCCTCGGCATCACCATGGCCGAGCGGCAGCGCGACCCGATGGAACTGCTCGACCGGATCCGCAATGCCGAGGGTTTGAACGGCTTCCGGTTCTTCCACGACCACGAGCCGCGGGTGCTCGACGCGATTCTCGCGGATCCGCGCTGCGCCAAGATCGTGCTGACACGCAACCCGGTCGACTCGTTCATCAGCCTGCGGATCGCAAACGCGACCAAACGCTGGAAGATGACCAATGTGAAGCACCGGACCACTTGGCAGCCGGTGTTCCAGTTCGAGGAATTCGAGTCGTTCCTCGCCGAACGGCAGGCGTTCCAGCTCCGTCTGCTCAGCGCGCTTCAGGTCTCCGGACAGACCGCCTTCTACCTCGATTACGAGGATTCGCTTCGGGTCAACGTGATCAACGGGCTCCTTCGATTCCTTGGCGTCGACGCGGAAGTCGCGCGGATCTCCAACAAGCTCGTGCGGCAGAATCCCGAGGACATGGAGCAGAAGGTCCGCAACTTTCCCGAGATGGAGGCCGCGCTGCAGCGGATCGACTGGGCCAACCTCTCTCGCACGCCCAATTTCGAGCCGCGTCGCGGGCCCGGCACGCCTCAGGCGGTCGCTGCGGCCGGCGCGCCCCTGCTCTACGTTCCGATCCGCCCAAGGCGGGACGAGGATCTGCGCGCCTGGCTGTCGCAGCTCGGATCGGGCGGTCTCGTTGACGGGTTCAACAATATGACGCTGCGCGCCTGGAAGCGCGACCGGCCGGGCCACCGCAGCTTCACGGTCCTGCGCCATCCGCTCGCGCGCGCGAACGAGGCGTTCAGTGAGGTTCTGACCAGCGACACCTACACGGATATTCGCACCGCGCTGCGCAAGCGACACGATGTGCCGTTTCCGCCCGAGGACGAAATCGAAGGGCTGGGCGACACGGCCTATCGGGCCGCCTTTCTCGCGTTCCTGAGATTCGTGACGGTCAATCTGAACGGCCAGACCTCGATCCGGCAGGACGTGCTGTGGGCCAGCCAGTGGTCCGTGATCCAGGGCTTCGCGCAGTTCGCGACTCCCGACCTTCTGTGCCGCGAGGACCATCTCGTCGAAGATCTTGCCTATCTCGTACGGTCCGTCGGGCTTCATGATGCGCCGACTCCGCCGGCAGCCGGGCCGGAGCTTGCCTTGGTGCCGCTGGCGCGGATCTATGACGCCGAACTCGAGAAGGCGGCGCGCGACGCGTACGGGCGTGACTACGTGTCTTACGGTTTCGGGAACTGGAGCTCGGGGGCCTGAGCGCCGCTCACGCCGCCTGGGAGGAGCGCGCTTCGGTCAGCACCGCATGGAGCGCTGCGGGATCGTTGTTGGCGCGCAGCTTGACGCAGGTGGCCGGGTCGCGCATCCGGCGCGAGACCGAGGCCAGCGCCTTCAGGTGCTCGACCCCGGAATCCTTCGGCGCGAAGAGGGCGAAGACCAGATCGACGGGCTGGCGGTCGACGGCGTCGAAATCCAGCGGCTTCTCCAGCCGCAGGAAGACGCCGACGACCTGATCCAGGCCATCGATTCGTGCATGCGGCAGCGCCACGCCGTGGCCGACGCCGGTCGGCCCGAGGCTTTCACGCTCCTGCAGCGCGTCGACAGCTTCGGACGCATCCAGCCCGCAGACCGAATGCGCCACTTCCGCAAGATCCTGAAACAGGCGTTTCTTGCTGGTTGCGTGACCGATAACCCGGACCGCCGCCGGCTTGAGAAGGCTCGAAAGGTCCATTTGCCTCTACTGTCTCACGCCGGCGGGCCGGCGCTATCCTAGCCGGCCGACGTATCGATCCAGCCCACGTTTCCATCGTCGCGGCGGTGGACGACACTGACCCCGCCGTTCTTCTCGTTGCGGAACACCAGAAGCGGTGTGCCGGCCAATTCCATCTGCATCACCGCCTCGCCGACCGAGAGCGAGGGGATCCTCGTCTCCATCTCGGCGATGATCATCGGCTGCAGGCTGTCCGGCTCCATGTCCGACGTCTCGCCATTCGCGGCGAGCACATACATGGGCGCGCCCGCGAATTCAACAGGCTCCGTCCGATCGCGGTGATGGTCCTTCAGCCGGCGCTTGTAGCGGCGCAACTGCTTTTCCATCTTCTCGCGGCAGTTCTCGAAGGCCGCGTAGATGTCGGTGGCGTGGCCCTTTGCGGCTGCGGTCAGGCCGGTCGAGAGATGGACCGTGGTCTCGCAACTGTATTCGTAGGCGTCGCGGGCGAAGATGACGGTCGCGTCGGTGGGCCGCTGCGAGAACTTCTCCACGGTCTCGCCCAGCTCGGACTTGACATGGGTCTGCAGAGCGTCACCCACGTCGATCTGCTTGCCACTGATCCTGTATCGCATGACACCTCCTTCTACTTGATGGGTCGGTTCCGGCCCGCCCTTTGCGGCGCCGGTCCGGCGAATGCCGTGTGCTCGGGTCAGGAAATCTTGTCGTTCTTGTGCACCGTCCGCGGCTGGTTCTGTGTGGAAACCTTCCGACGCTTTCGCCCGAACGATGAGGGTATGCGCATGCATTTGCGGTATTTGGCGACAGTTCTGCGGGCGATGTCAACGCCCTCTCTCCTCAACTGTGCACAAATAACTTCGTCTGCAAGGGGCGCATCGGCGGATTCAGCGGCGATCAGCTCACGCATCCGCCGCTGGACGTCGAACGGAGACACACGGCCGTCGGGGCCGTTCAATGCGCGCGAGAAGAAGTGAGAAAGCGGGTACACACGGTTCCCGGCCATGAGCGCCTTGCCCGCCAGTGCGCGGCCAAGCGTCGAGCCGTGCATGGAGAGTGCCGCGGCGGCCTCCGCGCGCGTGACCGGCCGGATCGTGTCATGGGAGCCGAGGAAGAAGGCCGACTGCGTCGTCGCGATGAAGCGGCCGATCCGCAATAGGGTTTCGCTTCGCGCCGCGACTCCGCGCGCCATCAGGCTGGCGCGGTCGTAGAGCGCCCTGAGCGCGTCGGTGTCGAGCGTGTCGCGGCGCGCATCCAGCACGCCGAGCCGCGGAAACGCGGAGTGCACGGGCACAACGGAGATCTGCCCCTGCGGACCCGTTTCGACCACGAGTTCCGGCACGATCATCGCCACCATGTCCCGATCATCGCGCACCGGCGCAGAGGACAGGCCGCGCAGAAGACCGGAGATCCGCGTCAACTCGGCGGGCGCGAGGCCGAGTTCGCGGCCAAGCCGGGCCCAGCGTTCGAGCGCGAAATCATCGATCCGGAGCGCGACGGCACGGGCCAGACTGCGTTCCAGCCCAGCCTCGGCGAGTTGCAGCTCAAGGCACTCCGCGAGCGTCCGTGCGCCGATTCCCGCCGGCTCGCAGCGTTGCAAAGCGGCGAGCCCGGCTTCGAGGATGGCACGGGGGAGGCCGGTTGCATCGGCCAGTTCCCCAAGTGGTTGGTCGAGATAGCCGTCCTCCCTGAGCTCGCCGACGAGGTAGAGCGCGGCGGCCTGCTCGACCGACCCGAGCCGCTGCAGCGCGATCTGGCGGTGCAGGCTTTCCACCAGCGATTCCGTCGCGGCGGTGGTGGCGAGCGCGTAGTCGTATGCGCTCGATCCGGTGCCGGGATCAGCGACGGTCAGGAACGGATTCTCGGCCGCCTCCCGGGCGATCTCCTCGGCGAGGGCGGCCGTCGGCAGGCGCAGGATCGCGAGCGACTGGCGCAACTGCGGCGACACCGCGAGCCGCTGCCGCTGCGCGAGGTCAAGCCGGGCAGTCAGCGCCATCGAGGCCCCGATGGCTCAGGAGATCCGGAAACTCTGACCGAGATAGACCCGGCGGACATTCTCATCGCGCACGACCTCCTCGGCGCTGCCGCTCATCAGCACCGCGCCGTCATGCAGGATATAGGCCCGGTCGACGATTTCCAGCGTCTCGCGGACATTGTGGTCGGTGATCAGCACGCCGATGCCGCGGGTCTTGAGGTCGTGGACCAGGGCGCGGATGTCACCGACCGAGATCGGGTCGACACCGGCGAAGGGCTCGTCCAAGAGCAGGTATTTCGGATCGGCGGCAAGACAGCGCGCGATCTCCACCCGGCGCCGCTCGCCGCCCGACAAAGCCAGCGCGGGGGCGCGGCGCAGATGGGTGATGGAGAATTCCGACAGAAGCTCCTCAAGCCGCTCGCGGCGTTTGTGGACGTCGCTCTCGGTGATCTCGAGCACGGCGAGGATGTTGTCCTCGACCGAGAGACCCCGGAAGATCGAGACTTCCTGCGGCAGGTAACCGATGCCGAGCCGGGCGCGGCGGTACATCGGAAGGCCGCTCACGTCGCGGCCGTCGAGCATGACCTGGCCGGCATCCGGCGCGATCAGCCCGGCGATGTTGTAAAAGCACGTCGTCTTGCCCGAGCCGTTGGGACCGAGCAGCGCCACCACCTCGCCCCGCGCGAGATCGAGCGAGACATCGCGGATCACCGGGCGGCGGCGATAGCTCTTGCGCAGCTGGCGAACCCTGAGACCGGCCTCGCCCTCGGCCACGGTGAGCGTCGACCGGACGTTCATTTCTGCGTGCCCGGCTGGAGGATGGTGCGTACCCGGCCTTCCATCTGGCCGGTTCCGGTCGTCAGGTCGACGGTCAGAACCTTGCCGGCAATAGTGCTGCCCGCCTGGGTGAGAAGCACGCTCCCGGTCATTACCACTTCGCCGGTATCGACCGTGTAGACCGCCTCGTCGGATTCCGCGGCCTCGGTGGCGCTGACCAACGTCACCCCGCCGGTCGCGTGCATCCGCTCGATCCGCCGCTGGTCGCCGGTGGCGTATTCGACCAGCACCTTCGGCGCGGTCAGCCGCATCTCGCCCTGGATGACCACGACATCGCCGGTGAAGAGCGCGGTACCGTCGTTCTGGTTGACCGCGAGTCTCTCGGAGGTGACCTCGACCGGCAGTTCGGGATCGGCCTTGATCCCGCCGAAGGCGACCTCGGCCGTCTGGGCGCGCGCCGCCAGCGGCGCGGCAGCCGCCAGGGCCAAAGCGGCCGTCAGGGCGCGGAAAATCGTCGGCATGCGGGATCCTTCAGTTCGCAGGCTCGTATATCAGTTTCACGCCACCGTTGAAAACCAGAACGTAGCCGGGAGCCTCGCTCCCTTCGAGCGTGATCTGCATCCGGCCGGCTGTGATCGTTCCGAACGGCGCCCAGGCGTCGACGGCGCTGTCGGCGAAAAGTTCGGTCCGGTCGAGCGCGCCGTCAAGACGTTCCGTGACCATCCGGTAGCCGGTCGAGGTCACAATCTCGACACCGCCGCCCAGACGCATGCGCCCGGCGTCGTTGTCGAGCCGCCCGGTGGAGGCGACGAGATCGATCCGCTGCCCGTCCTTGAGATCATAGGCGGCGATCACCGCCTTGGCGTTGGCATTGCCGCCGTCGGTGTCGGGCCAGGCCGTCTCGGCATCCACCGTGACCGCGCCGCCGTCGGAGGTGACGCCGGAATATTGCGGCGCGATCATGCGCCGGTCGCGGGCGAGCTCCTCGACGTCGATGTCGGTGTACGGAAGCGCCGCGTCGGTGTCGATCCGGCGCGAGACGAGGAACAGCGTGGACAGGATCACGAGAGCCGCGAGCGGCAGCGCGACCTTCAGCCAGAAGACCACGCGGGAATGCAGGTTGTCGCGCGCGGCCATCGCCCTAGACCACGCCGGCGCGCAGGCAGTCGTGAATGTTGAGAATGCCGGCCGCGCGGCCGTCGCCGTCCGGCGCCACGACGAAGAGGCAGGTGATCTTGCGGTCCTTCATCAGCGCGACCGCCTCCTCGGCGAGCTGGTCGGGACCGATGGTCCGGGGATCCCGCGTCATCACGTCGCCCGCAGTGTGGTCGAGAAGCCCGTGCATGTGGCGGCGCAGGTCGCCGTCGGTGACGATCCCGGCGAGCCGGCCCGCCGCATCGGTCACGCCGACCACGCCGAAGCCCTTCTGGCTCATCACGAGGAGCGCCTCGGTCATCGGTGTCGCTTCGGGAACCAGCGGCAGGTCGGCACCGTCATGCATCAGGTCGCCCGCCTTCAGGAGCTTCGCGCCGAGCTTGCCGCCGGGATGGAAGGTGCGGAAATGCTCGGGCGTGAAGCGCCGGTGCTCCATCAGCGCTACCGCGATCGCGTCGCCGAGCGCCAACGTCATCGTTGTCGAGGTGGTCGGCACGATGCCGGTGCCGCAGGCTTCCTCGGCGCGGGGCAGGACGATCGCCACGTCCGACTGGCGCAGGAGCGTCGACTCGGCCCGGCTCGCGACGCCGATCAGCGGGATGCCGAACCGGCGGGTATGGGCGATGATGTCCGAAAGCTCCGGCGTTTCGCCCGAGTTCGACAGGACGAGCGCCACGTCGCCCTCGGTCACCATGCCGAGATCGCCGTGGCTCGCCTCGGCGGGGTGGACGTATTGCGCGGGTGTGCCGGTCGAGGCGAGCGTCGCCGCGATCTTGCGGCCGACATGGCCGGACTTGCCCATGCCCGAGACGATCACCCGGCCCTTGGCGTCGAGGATCAGCCGGATCGCGGCCGCGACGCTGTCGCCGAGCGCGGCAGCGAGCGCATCGAGGCCGCGTGCCTCGATCTCGATGACGCGGCGGGCGGTGGCGAGGAAGATCTCGGGCTCGGTCATGGCTCAGTGGGTAAAGATGTCGGCGGTGTCGTCCCAACCGAGCAGGTCGAGCGTCGCGCGGGTGGGCAGGAAGTCGAAGCAGGCCTTGGCCAGGTCGGTCCGGCCCTCGCGGGCGAGGCGGGCGTCGAGCTCGGCCTTGATCCGGTGCAGGTAGAGCACGTCCGAGGCGGCATAGTCCTGCTGCGCCTCGGTGAGTTTCGCCGCGCCCCAGTCGGAGGTCTGCTGCTGCTTGGAAATGTCGATGCCGACAAGCTCCTGCAACAGGTATTTCAGCCCGTGGCGGTCGGTGAAGGTGCGGATGAGCTTGGAGGCGATCTTGGTGCAGTAGACCGGCGCGGTGGTGACGCCGAAGGCGGCTTTCAGCGCGGCGATGTCGAAGCGGCCGAAATGAAAGAGCTTCAGCACGTTCGAATCGGCAAGGAGCCGCTCCAGATTGGGCGCGCTTTTCTGGCCTTTCGCGATCTGGACGAGATGCGCGTTGCCGTCGCCGGCCGACAGCTGCACGACGCAGAGCCGGTCTCGGCGGGGATCGAGCCCCATCGTTTCGGTGTCGATCGCGACAACGGGGCCGAGATCGAGCCCGTCGGGCAGGTCGCCCTGATGAAGTTGCACCGCCATATCCCGTCCTTTGCTAGCCGTGCCTGCCAATAAAGCCTGGCGCGGCCCCGCGCAACATGGCTTGCCCGGAAGTGGGGGCCGGGCGGCGGCGGTGCAAGGGGGCGTAGCGGTCTACTTCTGGAGCGATTCGAGGTAGAGCGCGAGCGACAGCGTGCGGCCACGCACTTCGAGCACAGAGCCGTATGGGTTCGCCGGCCCCGGCTCGCTCGAGGCGAAGACGCGCCCGAAGACCGGCATCGGGCCGCCGTGGGCACGGATTCCGGTGCGCCCGTCGATGATGTGGATCACCTTCAGCATCGGGAACTCGCCGTCATTGGCCTGCGCCAACAGTGTCAGGTTCGGCGAGGGAATCGTCATGACATTGGCCATGTCGCCGTCGCCGAGCGCGTTCGCGCCGTGGCAGGCAGCGCAATAGTCCGCGTAAAGCGCCGCGCCGACATCCCCGTCCTGCGCCCCCGCCGCGGTCGCCGCGCCGAGGCCAAGGGCCATGCAGGCGGCGCTTATCATTGCAGTTTTCATGTCAACATCTCCCCGGTTACACGCGATTCCTCGGGGATAGGGTAGCGCCGCCGCCGCGTCCGGGACTGATCGGGATCACTCGCCCCGGCGGGCGCTCAGGCGCAAAGCCGCTCGCCGTCGCGGCCGGTGATCGTCGCAGTGACGATCGTGCCCTCGGGCTGGTCTGTGGCGAAGTCGACCTCGGTGAACTGCTCGGTGCGGCCGAGGCGCGGGCCTTCGGTGAGGATCCGGTGGCTGCGCCCCTGCTGCGCGACGAGATGGCGCGACAGCGCCGCCTCGCCCGCGGCGCGGAGCTGGGCGGCCCGCTCCTTGATCGCGGGGCCATTCACCTGCGGCATCCGCGCGGCGGGCGTACCGTCGCGGCGCGAGTAGGGGAAGACGTGGAGGAAGGTCAGTCCGCAGTCCTCGACGAGCTTCAGCGAATTGGCGAACATCGCCTCGGACTCGGTCGGGAAACCCGCGATGATATCGGCGCCGAAGACGATGTCGGGGCGGAGCCGCCGCGCCTCCTCGCAAAAGCGGATCGCGTCGTCGCGGAGGTGACGGCGCTTCATCCGTTTCAGGATCAGGTCGTCGCCATGCTGGAGCGAGAGGTGGAGATGCGGCATGAGGCGCGGCTCGGTGGCGATCGCCAGCATCAGGTTATCGTCCGCCTCGATCGAATCGATCGAGGAGATGCGGAGCCGGGCGAGGTCCGGCACCAGCCTGAGGATCCGCATCACCAGATCGCCGAGCCGGGGCTGGCCCGGCAGGTCGGCGCCCCAGGAGGTCAGGTCGACCCCGGTCAGCACCACTTCGAGGAAGCCCTTGTCGACGAGCCGCCGGATCTGGTCGACCACCACGCCGGCCGGGACCGAGCGCGAATTGCCGCGCCCATAGGGGATGATGCAGAAGGTGCAGCGGTGGTCGCAGCCGTTCTGGACCTGAACATAGGCTCTGTGCCGGCCGAATCCGTCGATGAGATGCCCGGCGGTCTCGGTCACCGACATGATGTCGTCGACCATCACGCGCTCGGTCTCGCCGATCAGATCGGGGGCCTTCAGCGCGCGCCAGGTCTCGGCTTGCATCTTCTCGGTATTGCCGATGACGCGGGTTACCTCCGGCATCGCCGCGAAGGTCTCGGGCTCCACCTGCGCCGCGCAGCCGGTGACGATCAGCACCGCCTCGGGGTTCTCGCGGCGGAGCCTGCGGATCTCCTGCTTGGCCTTGCGCACCGCCTCGGCGGTCACCGCGCAGGTGTTGACGATGACGGCGCCCTCGATCCCTGCCTGTTCGGCAAGCTCCTTCATCGCCTCGGTCTCGTAGGCGTTGAGACGGCAGCCGAGGGTGGAGAAAACCGGCGCGATCATGCGTGCGCGGCGAGGAATTCGGGTGCGAGCCAGCCGTCGAAGACCCTCGCCGTCGGGCCGGTCATCCAGACCCCGTCGTCGCGCCAGTCGATCTCCAGCGTGCCGCCGTCGAGGTCGAGTACCACATGCCGCCCGGCCAGGCCCCTGAGATGCGCCGCGACCGCGGTGGCGCAGGCGCCTGAGCCGCAGGCGAGCGTGATGCCGGTGCCGCGTTCCCAGACCCGCATCCTGAGCCGGTCGGCGCCGGTCAGGCTTGCGTATTCGACATTGGTGGCCTTGGGGAACAGGGGATGATGCTCGATCTTCGCGCCCTCGCGGGCAAGGTCGATCGCCTCGGCATCGTCGACGAAGAAGACGCAATGCGGGTTGCCCATGCCGACTGCGGCCGGATCGCCCGGAATCGGCAGGTGCAACAGGTCGCTCGGCTCCGCGAGCGGCACGCCGTCCCAGTCGAGGATCGGCGCGCCCATGTTGACGCTGACGAGCCCGTCGGCGCGTCGCTTCGCGGCGAGCGTGCCGCGCGCGGTCCCGAAGCGGACGGAGTCGCGGCCGAGCCCCGCCATTACCAGATCCGCGACGCAGCGCGAGGCATTGCCGCAGGCGCCGGCGCGGCTGCCGTCGTTGTTCCAGAAGTCGAGCGTGAAATCGGCACCCTCGGCGTCGCGGATCTCGGCGAGTTGGTCGAAGCCGACGCCGCGATGACGGTCGCCGAGTGCCGCAGCGAGCGCAGGCGTGGTCACGGGCTGCCGCCCTCGTGAATCGAGGATCACGAAGTCATTGCCCGCGCCGTGCATCTTGATGAACGGCAGGCCCTGGGGCGGCTGCATCTGTCTCATGGCGCGCATATACGCCGCGTGAAAGGATTTTGCCAGTGGCGGCTTCTTTTGCTCTTGACCACCCCGAGCGGGGTTCATAAAGAGGCGCCCTGTGATGGGCCCGTAGCTCAGTTGGTAGAGCAACTGACTTTTAATCAGTGGGTCACAGGTTCGAATCCTGTCGGGCTCACCACTGTACTCGCCACCGGCGCAACAAGCGGCCACGGCGAGACGCCGTTGCAGCTCCCTGCGAACCGATCCAGAGGACCTGGCGTCCGACAAGGCATTGATTTGGCGCCGTCGGGCAATCCGGCCGCTCGTTTTCCTCACACCATCCGAAACCCGCGTCTCGCGCTATTCCTCCAGCTCGGTCGGTGTCCATCCTTCGCCGGGATCGTAAAGCGTGATTGCGAAACCCTTGTCGAGCGTTTCCTCGCCGAGATCCGCCTCCAGGATCGTGCCGTTCTCGGAAGCCATGAAGCTGTGCACGCCGGATGCGCCGTAATCGGCCGGGATCGCGAGCACCGCGTGGCCGCCGATCATGTTGCCGTTGACGACATAGCTCATCTCGCCGCCGGGGGCGTTCTGGGTCTGGCCTGTCAGGATCCGGAAGTAGTAGCCCTTGTAGGGTTCGGGCGGAACGTCCTCGGTCCCGTCGTTGAACCCGTCGAGCGAGGCACGGGCGCCGGCCTCGCCGATGGGACTGTCGTCCCCCGGCCAGTAGAGCCCGTCCCGCTGACCTTCCGAAGACACCACGGATTGCGCGAATTCCATCACGCCGTCGCCGTCGTGATCGGTCAGCCGGTACTGGATCTGAAGGTCCAGATAGGCGTCGAGCAGGGTCATCACCTCGATCTCGTTCATGCCGATCTCGCGGGCGGCCATTTCCACCCGGCCTGCCTCGACGTCGAATGACCAGCCGGCGTCTCCTTGCGCGAGGGGGATGGGAAACGGCCAGCCGTCGGTACCGAGCTCGAGCACGACGCCGCCGTCTTCCTGCGGCACGAAGCGGTAACCCTCCGCGTACATTTCGAGGAACTGCCGGCGCTGGCGCCTCAGTTCCTTGCCATCCTCGGAAAAGAGATCCTCCGCCTCCTCGCCGAAGACCGCGAGGATCGCTGCGCGGTCTCGGTCCTCCACGGCCGAGATCAGGGCGGACAGCGCGTCCTGCGGGGCGTCATAGACGGCCGGGGCGGCAAGCGCGGAGGAGGTCGTCGCGACGGCAAGCAGACAGGCCGCGGTGGATGCAGGCATCTTCATGTCATCTTCTCCTCTTGATCTGCGCCGAGCCGCCCTTGTTGCCGCGCCGCGATGCGGCTTTCGTATTCTTGGCGGGCGCGGTTTTGTTCAGAGCACTGTTCCTTTTCGCGGGTGCTGCGGACTTCGCGGGCTTCTTGGGCCCCGATCCGCTCTTTGCGATCGGTTTGGAGGCGGATGGCTTTCGGGTCGCAGAGGACCGTACACCCCGGTCGCCGGACTTGGTCTTCCGAACGGCGTCGGCCTTGCGGTCGGGGCTGACCTTCGATGGTCGATCGACTTGCGGGAGATTGCCCGCCCTGTCGCGGTCGGTCCTGCGGGATATGTCGCGGGTTCCCGTCCGATTGCCGATCGAGCTGCGCAACTCGTCTTGCCTCGATGGACGTTTGTCGATCTTCAACTTGGTGTTGCCGGATTCGTTCCGGTTCCTCTCGATGCGCTGCTTGGCCTGGATCTGCCTGCTGTTGTCCGGCTTCCAGGCGATCTTGTCCCGGTCGATATCGACCCTGTTCCCGATGTTGACATTGCCGTCGACGTCGATGTCGATGTTGGGATTGCGGATGATCGGTTGACCGTTCCAGCCACCGCAATTGCGGCAGCCCCAGTAGTTGTTCCAGTCGTCGTCATCGTCGAAGATCTCGTCGATGATCGACACGGTTCCCCAGATCATGGCGCCGGTGAGCAGGACGCCACCGACATCGCTGAAGACCGTGTTGTGATCGTATTGCGGAACATAGACCACTTCGGGATTTGTCGGCTGGATGATGATGGTCTCCGCCTGGGTGGTTTCGTCGCGGGTCACCTCCACCGTTTGCTGCTCACCACTGACGAGCACCTGGTTGTTGATCGCCGACTGGCGCATGGTCTGGATGGCGCTCATGACGTCGTCGCTTTGCACTAGCATCGCGTCGCCCATCGTCTCGGTCCACTCGATGTTGTCGGCCATGTCGCCGATAACGTCGGGAAACGCGGTCGCGAGAACCTGTACGCTCATGTCCCAGTCTGTGGCCTCGATCTCCTGCTTGAGCGCGTCGGGGTCCGCATCGGGATTGGACTGCAGGAAATTGTCAGCCTTGATCACGTCGAGCGGCGCGGTCGCGGCGATGAGGATTTGCATGAGAAGCGTATCGGGATAGAGCGCGACAGGCGCGACAAGGGACTCCAGCTCTGTCTGTGTGAGCAGGGCTTCGGTGTCCGCGACGGCGGCGGTCGCGTCTCCGGTTTCGGTTCCGGTCGTTTGCGCAAGTGGTGCGGTTGCGAAGGCCAGCCCGGCGGCCACAATGCACACGGATTTGATATTCATCAACGTCCTCCCTGATAGGTGCCGTGGGCTTGAGCGCCATTTCTCGATCGGCAGACGAGAAGGTTATAAAAGTCCAGTTTGCTATTCGGTTTTGTTCGAATCTGAGCAGTGTAGCATCTTTTTTTGCCATGAGGACTCGGACGTTATGCCGGAGGTCACGAACGCCGCGCTGGGCTGCCGCCGACCCGTGCGGGCATAAACGCGGAAGGCCGGCCGCGAACAAAAAAACCCCGCCGGGGGTGCAATCCGGCGGGGCAAGGTTGTGCCGTGGTACTCCCCACAGGCACCGGCGGTAACGTGTTTCTCAATGCGGGCGGGCGTCGTCCATCTCGGCCCGGATCTGCTGGCGCAGAAGGTCGATCGGCACCATCTTCCCGTCGCGCTTGAAGTGCCAGTAGGTCCAGCCGTTGCAGGATGGTGCCCCTTCCAGATGCGCACCGACCTGGTGGATCGAGCCCTTGACGTCATTGCCAATGAGGGTGCCGTCCGCGCGCACCTTGGCCTTGAAGCGGTTGCCGATCGAGTAGAGTTCCTCGCCCGGGCGCAGCATGCCACGCTCCACGACCTGGCCGAAGGGCACGCGCGGTTCGGCGCGTTTCGACTGGCTCGTCTCCAGCGCCTCGCGGTCAAACTTGCGGATCTTGGCGATCCGTTTCGCCGCTGCTTCGCGGTAGCTCTCCTCGCGTTCGATGCCGATGAAGTCGCGGCCGAGCATCTTGGCGACGGCGCCGGTCGTGCCGGTGCCGAAGAACGGGTCGAGCACCACGTCGCCCGGATTGGTCGTGCCGACGAGGATCCGGTGCAGAAGTGCCTCGGGCTTCTGGGTGGGGTGCGCCTTGTCGCCGTTCGAGTCCTTCAGCCGCTCATGGCCGGTGCACAGCGGGATCACCCAGTCCGAGCGCATCTGCACGCCGTCGTTCAGCGCCTTCAGCGCCTCGTAGTTGAAGGTGTACTTGCCGGCTTCGGACTTCGAGGCCCAGATCAGCGTCTCATGGGCGTTGGTCAGCCGCTTGCCGCGGAAGTTTGGCATCGGGTTCGACTTGCGCCAGACCACGTCGTTGAGGATCCAGAACCCCTGGTTCTGCAGTTCCGCCCCCATGCGGAAGACGTTGTGGTAGGAGCCGATGACCCAGATCGCGCCATTGGGCTTCAGGAGACGGCGGGCGGCGGCGAGCCAGTCCTTCGTGAACTTGTCATAGGCCTTGAAGCTGTCGAACTGGTCCCAATGGTCGTCGACCGCGTCGACCTTGGAGTTGTCGGGGCGGTGCAGGTCACCGCGAAGTTGCAGGTTATAGGGCGGATCCGCGAAGATCAGATCCACCGAGCCCTCGGGCAGCGAGCGCATCACCTCGATGCAATCTCCGGCCAGAATTTCATTGCGCGGAAGCCCCAGGGCCCCCTTCACCATCGTCTTCGTCATCGCTGCCTCATCCCCGGCGTTGGCGCCGTTCTTGTTGCTTCCAAGATGAGTCAGGACCGATTCGCCGTCAAATTCTTTTTTGAATCAACGGCTTATGGTTTGGTCTTGATACAAGATATGGTGCACCGGCTTGAACGAACGTCTATGGTGTGGGGTCACACCGAGATTTCGGAGCGCCTCGAGGTGGTCTTTGGTCGGGTAACCGGCGTTTCTTTCCCAGCCGTAGCCAGGATGCTGTTGCGCCAAATCCACCATGATGCGATCGCGCCACACCTTGGCGACGATCGAAGCCGCCGCGATCGACTGCGACCGCGCATCGCCCTTCACCACCGCCTCGGCCGAAAGCGCGAGGTCGCGTGGCAGCCGGTTGCCGTCGACGAGCACATGGTCAGGCGCTTGTGCCAGCCCGGCGACCGCCCGGCACATCGCCAGATGGCTCGCCTGGAGGATGTTGAGCCGGTCGATCTCCTCGACGCTCGCCTCGGCCACGGCGACATCGGCCCGCGCCATGATCTCGGCCGCCAGTGCCTCGCGCCGGGCCTGCGTAAGTTTCTTTGAATCGTTGAGACCGGGCGGAATCCTCAGCGGATCGAGCCGCACGGCGGCGGCGACGACCGGGCCGCAGAGCGGGCCCCGGCCGACCTCGTCGACGCCGGCGACATAGATCAGGCCCCGCGCGAAGGCGGCCTCTTCGAAGCTGAAATCGGGTGTGCTGGTCATGCGGCCACCTTGCGCGGCGGGGCGGCGGGCGCAAGAAAAAAAGGGCGGGTGATGATCACCCGCCCTCAGGTCCGGCTTCGGTGCACAACATTAACCGTCGCCGACTGCTCGACCGGCCCGCGCTTCAGCGGACTCGTGCGATCTGGAACCCCCGGCTCTGGAGGCAATTCGTGCCGTAGACCGTGCGGTTGCCCCAGCGGTCGCGGATGCGGAAGGCGCAATTGTCCGGCAGGCGGTAGCCGCGGCCGAACTCGGCCAGGCAGCGCGCCGACACGACGTCGCGGCGGCCGTGCCCGCTGCGGATCGGGAACACGCATTGCGCCGGGATCAGTTGACGGCGCGCGTGGCCATAGTGCTTGTGCCGCTTGTGGGCGTGCTTGCGCTTGTAGACATGCCGGTCGTCGCGGTCGTCGCGGTCGTCGAAGTAGCGACGGTTGTCGTCGTAACCCCGGTAGGGCCGGTAAGGCTGATAGGACCGGCTCGGCGAGGCATAGCCATAGGACTTGCGCTTGTTGGACTCGTTGAGGATCAGCCCGAGCGTGATGGCGCCAAGCGCGAGGCCGAGCGCCTCGTCATTGTCGAGCGCGGCGGCCGGCGTGGCCACCATGGAGGACAGGGCTAGGGCGGCGGCGGCAGCTGCGGCGATCAGTCGATTCATCATCGTGGATCTCCTTGCTATGAGGTGGCGGGCAGGGCGCGATGCCGCCCGGGTCATGGCCGAAACTGGCGCCGGCTGCCCGGGACAAGCAATAACGCCACCTTGCTAGCGGATAACTCCGGCGCGGCACGGCTTTGTTATTGATTAGCCTTTTGCGCCGTCGCAGGTTGGCGGCATGATGAAACGCATGGCACCCATCCTCCTGGCGCTCGCCGCCCTGACGCAGGCCGATCCGGCCTCCGCCGCCTGCCGCGTCGAATACAAGGCGAAGCAGGACAATCCCCTGCGCCTCGATTTCGGCACCGCGCAACTGCCCGACAGCGCCTGCGCCTCGAAAGAGGCCGCCGCCAAGGCACTGGCGCCGAGACTGAAAAAGGAAGGCTGGACGCTGCTGGCCATTGTGTCCATCCTTGGCGGCGGATAACCGCACCGGGGACAACGAATTGGCCGAGATCACCAGCGTGACAACCGAAGCCCTGCGCTCCGGCAACCGGGTCGTGGTCTGGGGCATTGCCGGAATCGTCGGCATCCTCGCGCTCGCGGCCGTGTTCCTCTTTCTGTCGCTCCCCGACGCCAACATCTTCAACGCCCGCGTCGAGCGCATCTTCATCGAGAACGACGCGCTCACGACACGCGAGCAGATCAAGCTCCTCGAGGTTCTCGCCCAGTCCGGCACCGCCTTCGCCGAGGTGCTGACGAGCTACCGGATGGTGATCTTCGTGCTCCTGCTGTTCGCGACCGGGCTTCTGATCGCGGCGCTCGTCTTTCTCGTGATGATCGTCGCTCTCAACAAGCGCATGGGCGAGATCGAGCGTCAGGGCATCCAGATCTCCTCGCTCCTGATCAGCCGGGCGCAGAACGCGGTCGTGCTGAACAACATGGAGTTCAAGCTCACCCCCGCCGCGGTCGAGACGCTTTCAGTCCTCGCCGAGGCGCGGATGGACGACGACGTGATGTCGGGCGCCGAGATCGAGGCGGTGATCTCGGGCAAGAACGCCGCCGATTGCGACGAGAGCGCGGGCGCGATGCGGATCAAGCGATTGAGGGATGCGCTCGGAAACCAGATCGTGTCCGAGCTTCTCGTGAAGAACATCGCCCGGCGCGGCTACATGCTCGCGGTCGACAAGGATACGATCCGGATGATCTGAGCCCTTGCGCAGGGCGCGGCCAAGCCGCACTTGCGCGTGAAGGTCCGCGGAATTATACCGACGCTTCCACTTGCCGACCGGGGGGCGCGCGTGATCCAGACACCCTTCTATCTGATCGACAAGGCGAAGCTGCTTCGCAACATGGAAGTCATCGACCGGCTGCGCGAGGGTTCCGGCGCCAAGGCGCTCCTGGCGCTCAAGTGCTTTGCGACCTGGTCGGCCTTCGACCTGATGCGCGAGCATATGGACGGCACGACCTCCTCCTCGCTCTTCGAGCTGCGGCTCGGGCGCGAGAAGTTCGGCAAGGAGACCCACGCCTATTCCGTCGCCTGGGCCGATCACGAGATCGCGGAGGCGGTGGGTTACGCCGACAAGATCATCTTCAACTCGATCGGTCAGCTCGAACGCTTCGACAACCAGTCGGCGGGCATCCAGCGTGGTCTGCGCCTCAATCCGCGCTTCTCGACCTCCGGCTTCGACCTCGCCGACCCGGCGCGGCCGTTCTCTCGGCTCGGCGAATGGGACGCGACGAAGATCATGGCCGTGATCGACCGGATCTCGGGCTTCATGATCCACTACAATTGCGAGAACCGCGATTTCGACCTCTTCGACCACCAGCTTTCCCGGATCGAGGCGGAGTTCGGCGACCTTCTCGAAAAGGTCGAATGGGTCAGCCTCGGCGGCGGCATCCATTTCACCGGCGAGGGCTATCCGGTCGACGCGCTGGCAGCCCGGCTGAAGGCTTTCGCCGGGAAGTTCGGCGTGCAGGTCTACCTGGAACCGGGCGAGGCCGCGATCACCAACTCGACCTCGCTCGAGGTGACCGTGCTCGACCTTCTCAACAACGGCAAGGATCTCGCGATCGTGGACAGCTCGATCGAGGCGCACATGCTCGATCTCCTGATCTACCGCGAAAGCGCCAAGCTGCCGCAGACCGGGGATCACGAATACCAGATCTGCGGGAAATCCTGCCTGGCCGGCGACATCTTCGGCGAGGCGCGGTTCGAACGCCCGCTCGCCGTCGGCGACCGGATCTCGGTCCGCGACGCGGCCGGTTACACGATGGTCAAGAAGAACTGGTTCAACGGCGTCAACATGCCGGCAATCGCGATTCGCGAACTTGACGGGACCATCCGCCTGGTTCGCGAATTCGGCTATCAGGATTACCAGGACAGCCTCTCCTGAGGTTCCATTCCCCGCCTGACGAAGGGAGACACACCGAAGTGAAAAAGAACGTGCTGATCATTGGCGCCGGCGGCGTCGCGCAGGTCGTGGCGCATAAATGCGCGCAGCATAACGACGTGTTGGGCGCGCTGTACATTGCCAGCCGGACGAAATCGAAATGCGACGACATCATCGCGAGCGTCCACGAGAAGGGCGCGATGAAGGTCGCAGGCACGTTCGAGGCGCATGCGCTCGACGCCAAGGATACGAGCGCGGTGGCGGATCTCATCCGCAAGACCGGAAGCCAGATCGTGATCAACGTGGGCACGCCCTACGTCAACATGTCGGTCCTCGATGCCTGTATCGAGACCGGTGTCGCCTATATGGACACGGCGATCCACGAAGATCCGGCGAAGATCTGCGAAACCCCGCCCTGGTACGCGAACTACGAATGGAAGAAGCGCGAGGCCTGCGCGAAGGCGGGCGTGACGGCGATCCTCGGCGTCGGCTTCGATCCCGGCGTGGTGAATGCCTATGCGCGGCTCGCCGAGGACCAGTATCTCGACACCATCGAGTCTATCGACATCGTCGACATCAATGCCGGCTCCCACGGCAAGTATTTCGCGACGAACTTCGATCCCGAGATCAATTTCCGCGAGTTCACCGGCACGGTCTATTCCTGGCAGGGCGGCGAGTGGCGCGAGAACAGGATGTTCGAGGTGGGCAAGGAGTGGGATCTGCCTGTCGTCGGCAAGCAGAAGGCTTACATGTCGGGCCATGACGAGGTGCATTCGCTCGCCAACCGCTATCCCAAGGCGGACGTGCGGTTCTGGATGGGCTTCGGCGATCACTACATCAACGTCTTCACGGTGCTGAAGTCGATCGGGCTGCTTTCGGAGCAGCCGGTGACGACCGCCGAGGGGTTGGAGGTCGTGCCGCTGAAGGTCGTGAAGGCCTGCCTGCCCGATCCGGCGAGCCTTGCGCCCGGCTATACCGGCAAGACCTGCATCGGCGATCTGGTGAAGGGCACCAAGGACGGCAAGCCGGCCGAGGTCTTCATCTACAACGTCGCCGACCACAAGGAAGCGTTCAACGAGGTGGGCAGCCAAGGCATCTCCTACACCGCCGGCGTTCCGCCGGTCGCCGCGGCGATCCTGATCGCCAACGGCACCTGGGACGTGAAAAAGATGGCCAATGTCGAGGATCTCGACCCGAAGCCCTTCATCAGCCTCCTGAACCGCATCGGCCTGCCGACGCGGGTGAAGGATGCCGAAGGCGACCGTGCCGTCGATTTCGGCTGAGATCGCCGCTCCGAAAACAGCGAATGGCGGCGCCCCGGCGCCGCCATTCGCGTTTCCGACCTCGGACTGGGGCTATCCTGCAGCCTGCGCGCCCTCAACTCTTGTAGGGATCCTTCGGCGCCCGGTCCTGCGAGAGCGAGCCCTGTCGCCGCGCGATCAGCACCTCGATCGCGTCGGCGAGGTGGATCTCGGCGATGTTGTAGTCGCCCCGTTCCACCCGGATCCGGTGCGCCTCGTGCAGCACGTCGGCATGGCTGTAGCCGAAGGGCGGCTCGAACCTGTAGGCGGCGAGCTCCACCAGAAGGCCCAGCGGATCGCGGAAATAGATCGAATCCATGAAGCCGCGATCCTTCACGCCGGAATGGCTGACGCCGCGTTCGTCGAGCCGCTCGACGGCTTGCGAGAAGCTCGCCTTGGAAACGGCGAAGGCGATGTGGTGCACCTCGCCCGGCAACGGCCGGCGCGGCGTCGGATCGGCCGCCCGGTCCTCGTTGGTGAAGACGGTGATGAGCCGCCCGTCGCCGGGATCGAAATAGAGATGCCCTTCGCCCGGATTGTCGAGGTTGGGCTGATCGAAGACGAAGGGCATGCCAAGCAGCCCTTCCCAGAAGTCGATCGACGTCTTGCGGTCCGCCCCCATCAGCGTGATGTGGTGAACGCCCTGAGCCTGGATCTTTCGCATGGCCACCTCCGAGGATCGGATCTTAGCAGCTTCCTCCCGCGGCAGAAACGAAAGAGGCTGATGCCGGTCCGCGGGTTACATTTGCTTCGGTGCTGTCACGGCAGGCCGGTGGCGCGGGAACCGTCCGGGCAACAAAAAACCCTCGGAAAATCGAATTTCCAAGGGCTTTGGAAAGACTTGGTGCCCAGGAGAGGACTCGAACCTCCACGCCTTGCGGCACACGGACCTGAACCGTGCGCGTCTACCAATTCCGCCACCTGGGCAGGTGTCGTGACGGGCGATGTATAGGGGCCGCGATGCACTGTCAACGGGGTCCGGCACGAATCCCGCCTGCGATCATTCGCGCCTTGTTCACAACGTCGCGCGGCGCTAATCAGGGGCAAGAGCGGATGATTGCCGGAGGCTTGCCCATGTCGAAACTCGTAACGATCTACGGCGGTTCGGGATTTCTCGGGCGGTACATCGCAAGGCGCATGGCCAAGGAGGGTTGGCGCGTCCGCGTCGCCTGCCGCCGCCCGAACGAGGCGCTGTTCGTCAAGCCCTACGGCGCCGTCGGCCAGGTCGAGCCGGTCTTCGCCAACATCCGTGATGACGCATCGGTGCGGGCCGCGATGAGCGGGGCAGACGCGGTCGTGAATTGCGTCGGCACCTTCGACAAGGGCGGCCGGAACAACTTCGAGGCGGTGCAGGCCGAAGGCGCCGCGCGGATCGCTCGAATCGCCGCCGAGACCGGCGTCGGGACCATGGTCCATATCTCGGCCATCGGCGCAGACGCGCTGAGCGACAGCGATTACGCCCGCACCAAGGCCGATGGCGAGGCTGCCGTGCGGATGCATTTCCCCGAGGCGCTGATCCTGCGCCCCTCGGTCATGTTCGGCCCCGAGGACGGGTTCTTCAACCGCTTCGCGTCGATGTCGCGCCTCGGGCCGATCCTGCCCGTGGTCGGGGCGGCGACGAAGTTCCAGCCGGTCTATGTCGACGACGTCGCCAAGGCCGCGGTCAGGGGCATCCTTGGCGAGGCCCACGGCACCTACGAGCTTGGCGGCCCCGAGGTCGCGAGCTTCCGCAAGCTGATGCAGGACATGCTCGCGGTGATCAATCGCCGGCGCCTCGTGCTCAACATGCCGTTCTGGATCGCGCGGATCATGGCCTCGCTGCTGGACTTCGGCTCGGTCGTCACCGGCCGTCTGGTCAGCAACAAGGTGCTGACGCGCGACCAGGTAAAGAGCCTGCGGCGCGACAACGTCGTTTCGGACGAGGCCAAGGGGCTGGCCGATCTCGGGATCGCCGCGACCCCGTTCTCTGCGGTGGTGCCGGATTACCTCTGGCGGTTCCGGCCCTCGGGCCAGTATGACGCGATCAAGGCCTCGGCTAAGAACCTGCGCCGGCACGGCTGAACCGGCTCCCGGCGTCACGCCGACCGCGGGCTCGGGTTCCGCGGGTTTCGGGTCGAGCATCTCGAGTATCACCGGTTGGTCGCACTCTACGACAAGCTGTCCGGCGCCTCGAATGTCTTGGTCCTGTCGCAGGAAAGCCCGAAGGCCGACATGGATGGCGCGGCCAGTCGGACCGCGTGTTTCGCCGGGCACCGAGATGCCGGCAGCCGCGCCCCGTTCGAGACGCCCTGCGGGGATGTGGCCTTACCGGCCGGAGGCGCCAACCCCGAGGCCGCCGCGGGCTGAAGGACGCCTGACGGCCGCTGGCACCCGAGGATTGCCGGGGGCGGAAGGGCGGCCGACCTTGCCTCCACGCCGGGCCTTGGCTAGGCTCGCTGCCGGTTCGGTTCTGGCCAGCAAGGAAATCCCCGACAATGAGCGACACCACGCTGAGCGCCCTGCTGCTGGGCCTTCTCGAAGGGCTGACCGAGTTCATTCCGGTCTCCTCGACCGGCCATATCCTGCTCGCCGGGCATTTCCTCGGCTTCGAGAGCGCGGGCAAGACCTTCGAGGTGGTGATCCAGCTCGGCGCGGTACTGGCGGTCATGGGTGTTTATGCCGCGAAGATCGGCCGTACCATCGTCGGGTTGCCGAACGACCGCCATGCGCAGCGGTTCGCCGCCTCGGTGCTGATCGCCTTCCTGCCGGCGGTGGTCGTGGGGGTGCTTGCCCATGACGTGATCAAGACCGTGCTGTTCGAAAGCCCGCGGCTCATCGCCTCGATGCTGATCCTCGGCGGCGTGGTGCTGCTGATCGTCGATCGGCTGCCGCTGACGCCGCGCCATCATGATGCCGAGCGGTTCCCGATCCCGATGGCTTTCGGGATCGGGGTGATCCAGTGCCTCGCGATGATTCCCGGCGTCTCGCGCTCGGGGGCGACGATCGTGGGGGCGCTGGCGCTCGGGGCCGACAAGAGGTCGGCGGCGGAGTTCTCGTTCTTCCTGTCGATGCCGACGATGGCCGGGGCCTTCACCTATGATCTTTACAAGAACCGCGACGTGCTCGACCTCGGTGCGGTGTGGGAGATCGCGATCGGCTTCGCGGTCGCCTTCGTCGCCGCGGTGCTCGTCGTCAACTGGCTTCTCGGGTACGTCAGCCGGCACGGATACGGGCTCTTCGGCTGGTGGCGAATCATCGTCGGAACGGTGGCTCTGGCGGCTCTGAGTATGGGGTTCTGACAGATAGGTATCGTGTGCTGACCTAATTTAGGTCAAAAAACCTGCCCCAAAGCCGCTCGAGCCAAAAAATCCTCAAACTAGGTCAGTCATTCTGACTTTTATTTCCGAAGCCACGGGAGTAGCAATGCGCACCCTGCATTGCCTGCCCGAAGGATGTCCCATGGCCCAGAACCGCATGCTCCAGTTCGTGACCCGCGCGCGCGAGATGCCGGAAAAGCGTGAGGCCAGTGTCCGCGCACAGGATTTCAGCGAGATTTACCGCGAGTTCGCCGCCGCCAAGGCGGCCGAGCAGGCGGGCCGCTGCTCGCAGTGCGGCGTGCCCTACTGCCAGACCCATTGCCCGCTGCACAACAACATCCCCGACTGGCTGCGCCTGACCGCCGAGGGCCGGCTGCAGGAGGCCTACGAGCTTAGCCAGGCCACCAACACCTTCCCCGAGATCTGCGGCCGGATCTGCCCGCAGGATCGGCTTTGCGAGGGCAATTGCGTCATCGAGCAGTCGGGCCACGGCACCGTGACCATCGGCGCGGTGGAGAAGTACCTGACCGACACCGCCTGGGACAATGGCTGGGTCAAGCCGGTCAAGCCGGCTACCGAGCGCACCGAAAGCGTCGCGATCATCGGCGCCGGGCCGGGCGGGCTCGCCGCGGCGGACGTGCTGCGGCGGCGGGGCCTGCAGGTCACGGTCTATGACCGCCACGACCGCGCCGGCGGCTTGCTGACCTACGGCATCCCCGGCTTCAAGCTGGAAAAGGACGTGGTGATGCAGCGCATCGCCCAGCTCGAACAGGGCGGCGTGCAGTTCGTGCTGAACTGCAACGTCGGCGAGGACATCAGCTTCGACGCGATCCGCGGCAAGCATGACGCGGTGATCATCGCCACCGGCGTCTACAAGAGCCGCGACCTTTCCGGCCCGAACGCCACCGCCGCGGGCATCGTCCGGGCGATCGACTATCTCACCGCTTCGAACCGCAAATCCTTCGGCGACGAGGTGCCGGAGTTCGACTCCGGCGAGCTCGATGCCAAGGGCAAGCGCGTCGTCGTGATCGGCGGCGGCGACACCGCGATGGACTGCGTCCGCACCGCGATCCGCCAGGGCGCGCAGTCGGTGAAATGCCTCTACCGCCGCGACCGCGCCAATATGCCGGGCTCGCAGCGCGAGACCGCCAATGCCGAGGAGGAGGGCGTCGAGTTCGTCTGGCTCACCGCGCCGAAGGGCTTCACCGCGGGCGACGCGGTCGAGGGCGTTCTGGTGCAGCAGATGCGGCTTGGCGCGCCGGACGCGTCGGGCCGGCAGTCGCCCGAGGTGATCGAGGGCGCGGATTATGTCGAGGACGCCGATCTGGTGATCAAGGCGCTTGGCTTCGAGCCCGAGTACCTGCCGAAGCTCTGGGGTTCGGAAGGGCTGGAAGTGACGCGCTGGGGCACGGTGAAGGCCGATTTCCGCAGCCATGCGACCAGCCTGCCCGGCGTCTTCGCGGTGGGCGACATCGTGCGGGGCGCGAGCCTCGTGGTCTGGGCGATCCGCGACGGGCGCGAGGCGGCGGAAAGCGTGCTCGACTACCTCGCCGGGGCGCAGGCCGTCGCGGCGGAATGAGCCGGAGCGGCGCGGTGGCGGCGTCCTGTCGGCAAGTTGTATGGCATCCGGTCCGTTCACCGGATCCGAGGATAGGTTAATCGGTCAGGTCCGCTGACCCGGAGGATGAAGGAAGTCTGAACGTGACACGGATCGGCGCGATCATCGGCCTCGGCGTCCTGGCGCTCGGCCCGGCCCTGCCGGCGTCGGCGGGCGGCAAGTTCAAGGCACCGGAGGGCTGCGAGGTCTTCACCACGGTCCAGCTTCGCGGCTGCCAAGTCTCGCAGCACTACCGCTGCGAGAAGGACCAGCCGGGCGACCAGTGGGCGGTCTATCTCGACCAGGACGGCCCGTTCTATGCCAGCCGCGTCGATGCCGAGACCCGCTGGGTCGAAAGCTACGACCTGACCACCGGCGAACGTGACACGATTCTGTCGGAGGCCGATCCGGCCTCGTTCACCATGTTGCTCGCCACCGGGCGCGACGATTACGACTTCCGGATCAAGAGCTCGACCGGCGAGGTCCGCCATTACACCGGCTGGGACACGCTGACCGGCGAGGCGGTGACGATCGACGGCGTGGTTCTGGAGCGCACGAAGTTCGACCTGACCGCGGAGGCCGAGGACGGCACGGTGCTCTGGCACCGCTCCGGCCAGCAGTTCGTGCATCACGACTGGCGGCTCTTCTTCGCCGACCAGGAGACCTTCGAGGCCGGTTCCGGCGAGACCGAGAGCCGCACCGACACGCCGGTCGATTTCGCCTTTCCCGGCGACAAGGGCTTCCTTGCGACCGAGCCGAGCTACGACTGCAACATGACGATGACGCAAGCCGAGCTGCCGATCGATGGCGAAGGATACCGGCAATGAGCGCCAGGACCCTGACCGGGCACTGCCTCTGCGGCGCGGTGACCGTCACGATGGAGCCGGCGAAGCCCGAGCTCAACGCCTGCCATTGCGGCATGTGCCGGCGCTGGACCGGCGGCGTCTTCATCGAGATCGACGCCCGGCCCGGCACGCTGAAGGCGGAGGGGCCGGTGCGGTCGTTCCGGTCCTCGGACTGGGCGGAGCGGGCCAGCTGCGCGACCTGCGGCTCGCCGCTCTGGTACCGGCTGACCGATCCGAAGGCGGATTTCCACGCCGTTTCGGCGGGGCTCTTTGACGATGCCGGGGGCTTCCCCCTGACCAAGGAAATCTATGTCGACCGCAAGCCCGGAGGCTTCGCTTTCGCCGGCGACCACCTGCGGCAGACGGAAGCGGAATTTCTCGCCTCGATCGGGGTGAGTGCAGAAGGAGAAGGCCAATGACGCGGTTCGATGCAGAGTGGATGGCGGCCGAGGAGGCCAAGCGCCAGTGGATGGCGGAGAACTCGCTCTACCGCGCGGAGGACGAGCATTCGTCCTGCGGCGTGGGCCTCGTGGTCTCGATCGAAGGCAAGGCCTCCCGCAAGGTCGTGGAGAACGGGATCGACGCGCTGAAGGCGGTCTGGCACCGGGGCGCGGTCGATGCCGACGGCAAGACCGGCGACGGCGCGGGGATCCATGTGCAGATCCCGGTCAAGTTCTTCTACGACCAGATCCGCCGCACCGGCCACGAGCCCGACATGAAGGCGCTGGTCGCGGTCGGCCAGGTCTTCCTGCCGCGCACCGATTTCGGCGCGCAGGAGAGCTGCCGCACGATCGTCGAGACCGAAGTCCTGCGGATGGGCTATTACATCTACGGCTGGCGCCATGTCCCGGTGAACACGGAAGTGCTGGGCGAGAAGGCCAATGCGACGCGGCCCGAGATCGAGCAGATCCTGATCAAGAACTCCAAGGGCGTCGACGAGGAGACCTTCGAGCGCGAGCTCTACGTCATCCGCCGGCGGATCGAGAAGGCCGCGGCGACCTCGGGGATCGCGGGGCTCTATCTCTGCTCGCTGTCGTGCCGGTCGATCATCTACAAGGGCATGATGCTGGCCGAGCAGGTCGCGGAGTTCTATCCCGACCTCAAGGACGAGCGGTTCGAGTCTGCCTTCGCGATCTATCACCAGCGCTATTCGACCAACACCTTCCCGCAGTGGTGGCTCGCCCAGCCGTTCCGCATGCTCGCCCATAACGGCGAGATCAACACGCTAAAGGGCAACCTCAACTGGATGAAGAGCCACGAGATCCGCATGGCCTCGGCGACGTTCGGCGAGCAGGCGGGCGACATCAAGCCGATCGTGGCGCAGGGCTCGTCGGATTCGGCAGCACTCGATGCGGTCTTCGAGGTGCTGGTGCGCGCCGGGCGCTCGGCGCCGATGGCCAAGACCATGCTGGTGCCCGAGGCCTGGTCGAAGTCGGCCGTCGAGATGCCGAAGGCGTGGCAGCACATGTATGCCTATTGCAACGCGGTGATGGAGCCCTGGGACGGGCCGGCGGCGCTTGCGATGACCGACGGGCGCTGGGTCTGCGGCGGGCTCGACCGCAACGGCTTGCGTCCGATGCGCTATGTCATCACCGGCGAGGGGCTCCTCATCGCGGGCTCCGAGGTCGGCATGGTGCCGGTCAACGAGGCCGGGGTGCGCGAGAAGGGCGCGCTCGGGCCGGGGCAGATGATCGCGGTCGACATGGTGGAGGGCAAGCTCTACCACGACGCCGAGATGAAGGACAAACTCGCGGGCGCGCAGCCCTACGCGGACTGGCTGTCGAAGGTCGTCGATCTCAACGCGATGATGCACGACGTGCCGGAAGTGGCGCTCTTCGAGGGCGCCGAACTGCGCCGGCGCCAGATCGCGGCGGGCTATTCGCTGGAAGAGCTCGAGCAGGTGCTGGCACCCATGGCCGAGGACGGCAAGGAGATGGTGGCGTCGATGGGCGACGACACCCCGGCGGCGGTGCTGTCGAAGACCTACCGGCCGCTGTCGCACTTCTTCCGGCAGAACTTCTCCCAGGTCACCAATCCGCCGATCGACAGCTTGCGCGAAAGCCGGGTGATGAGTCTCAAGACCCGGTTCGGCAACCTCAAGAACGTGCTCGACGAGGACAGCAGCCAGACCGAGATCCTGGTCTTGGAAAGCCCGTTCATCGCCAATGCCGAGTTCGACGAGATGGTGCGCCAGTTCGGCGCGAGCGTGGCCCATATCGACTGCACCTTCGCGGCGGGCGGCCAGCAGGACGCGCTCCGGCAGGGGCTGGAGCGGATCCGCGCCGAGGCCGAGGACGCGGTGCGCTCGGGGGCGGGGCATATCGTGCTGACCGACCAGCACCAGGGCGAGGACAAGGTGGCAATGCCGATGATCCTTGCGACCTCGGCGGTGCACAGCTGGCTGACCCGCAAGGGGCTCCGGACCTTCTGCTCGATCAACGTGCGGGCCGCCGAATGCATCGACCCGCATTACTTCGCGGTGCTGATCGGCTGTGGCGCCACCACGGTCAACGCCTATCTCGCGCAGGATTCGATCGCCGACCGCGTGCGGCGCGGCCTGATCGAGGGCACGCTGGTCGAGGCGATGCGGCGCTATCGCGACGCGATCGACGCGGGCCTTCTTAAGATCATGTCGAAGATGGGGATCTCGGTCATCTCCTCCTATCGCGGAGGCTTGAACTTCGAGGCCGTCGGGCTGTCGCGCGCGATGGTGGCGGAGTATTTCCCCGGCATGCATTCGCGGATCTCGGGGATCGGCGTCAGCGGCATCCAGCACAAGCTCGAAGAGGTTCATGCCAAGGGCTGGACCTCGGGCACCGACGTGCTGCCGGTCGGCGGCTTCTACAAGGCGCGCCGCTCGGGCGAGAAGCACGCCTGGGAAGCGCAGACGATGCACATGCTGCAATCGGCCTGCGACCGGGCGTCCTATGACCTCTGGAAGCAGTATTCGGCCGCGATGCGGGCGAACCCGCCGATCCATCTGCGCGACCTTCTCGACATCAAGGCTTTGGGCCGGCCGGTGCCGATCGAGGAGGTGGAATCGATCACCTCGATCCGCAAGCGGTTCGTGACGCCGGGCATGTCGCTCGGCGCGCTGAGCCCCGAGGCGCACAAGACGCTCAACATCGCGATGAACCGGATCGGCGCGAAGTCCGATAGCGGCGAGGGCGGCGAGGACCCGGCGCATTTCGTGCCCGAGCCGAACGGCGACAACCCCTCGGCCAAGATCAAGCAGGTGGCCTCGGGCCGCTTCGGCGTGACGGCGGAATACCTCAACGCCTGCGAGGAACTGGAGATCAAGGTCGCTCAAGGAGCGAAACCCGGCGAGGGCGGCCAGCTTCCGGGCATGAAGGTGACGAAGCTCATCGCGCGCTTGCGTCACTCGACGCCCGGCGTGACGCTGATCTCGCCGCCGCCGCACCATGACATCTACTCGATCGAGGATCTGGCGCAGCTGATCTACGACCTGAAGCAGATCAACCCGCGCGCCAAGGTGACGGTGAAGCTGGTGGCCTCCTCCGGCGTCGGCACGATTGCCGCGGGCGTGGCCAAGGCCAAGGCCGACGTGATCCTGATCTCGGGCCACAATGGCGGCACCGGGGCCTCGCCTGCGACCTCGATCAAATACGCGGGCCTGCCGTGGGAGATGGGCCTGACCGAGGCGCATCAGGTTCTCGCGATGAACAAGCTTCGCGACCGGATCACGCTCCGGACCGATGGCGGGCTGCGGACGGGTCGCGACATCGTCATCGCGGCGATGATGGGAGCCGAGGAATACGGCATCGGCACCGCCGCGCTCATCGCGATGGGCTGCATCATGGTGCGCCAGTGCCAGTCGAACACCTGCCCGGTCGGCGTCTGCACCCAGAACGAGGCGCTTCGGCAGAAGTTCACCGGCTCGGCCGACAAGGTGGTGAACCTCATCACCTTCTACGCCCAGGAAGTGCGCGAGATCCTCGCCCAGATCGGCGCGCGGTCCTTGGACGAGGTGATCGGGCGGGCGGATCTTCTGAGCCAAGTGAGCCGCGGTTCGGCGCATCTCGACGATCTCGACCTCAATCCCCTCCTCATCACCGTCGATGGCGCGGAGAAGATCGTCTACGACCGCTCGAAGCCCCGGAACGTGGTGCCGGATACGCTCGACGCCGAGATCATCCGCGATGGGGCGCGGTTCTTCGAAGACGGCGAGAAGATGCAGCTTTCCTATGCGGTGCGGAACACCCACCGCACCATCGGGACGCGGGCGTCGAGCCTCATCGTGAAGAACTTCGGGATGCGCAACGCGCTGCAGCCGGACCACCTGACGGTGAAGTTGACGGGCTCCTGCGGTCAGTCCTTGGGCGCCTTCGCGGCGCCGGGGCTGAAGCTCGAAGTGGCGGGCGATGCCAACGACTATGTCGGCAAGGGCCTCTCGGGCGGTCTCATCGTGGTCAGGCCGCCGATGGCCTCGCCGCTTGAGGCGTCGGAGAACACGATCATCGGCAACACCGTGCTTTACGGCGCGACCGACGGCTATCTCTTCGCCGCCGGCCGCGCGGGCGAGCGCTTCGCGGTCCGGAACTCGGGCGCGAAGGTGGTGATCGAGGGCTGCGGATCGAACGGCTGCGAGTACATGACCGGCGGCGTCGCGGTCATCCTCGGCCGGATCGGCGCGAACTTCGGCGCCGGCATGACCGGGGGCATGGCCTATGTCTACGATCCCGACGGCAAGTCCGAGGAGCTGATGAACCTTGAAAGCCTCGTCACCTGCGCGGTGAGCCACCCGCATTGGGAGGCCGAGCTCAAGGGGCTGATCGAGCGCCACGCGGCCGAAACCGGCAGCGTCAAGGCCAACCGCATCCTGCAGCACTGGGAGAGCGAGCGGGCGAACTTCCTGCAGGTCTGCCCGAAGGAGATGCTGGTCCACCTGCCGCATCCCCTGAGCGCGGACGCCGAGGCGGTTCCGGCCGAATAGGCGGGCGCGCCAAGATCATCGGGGCCGGGCGGAGTGCCCGGTCCCGTGCTTTCCGGCACGGCACTTTGCCGGAAACGGGTAGCGATGCCCGACCGAAAGTGGGGCTTTGGCAACACTTCCTTGACTTTCCTCCCGGATATTCCGTTGGACGCCGCGAGCGCTTATTCTCATCGTGACGGCAGTCGTGTTCGTAACGGTGGGAGGGGTCGGAAGAATGGCCACGTTCACTTTGACGGCGCAGGACGTGAACGGCGATCCGCTCCAGTCGGGCGGGAACATAAATATCGTCACCAACGCCTGGACGTCGCTGACCTTTACTGATGTCGACGGCAAGCTCGGCACGGTGCAGCCTGGCGAATATGTCTCGCTCGACGGCGGCACGACGCAGCTTACGTACGCGTTTCTCGGGTTCGGGAATGTCCGTGGCGATCCGACGCAGCAGGCGGGTTTCATCCGCGTCGATCTCGGTGACGGCACGTTTCTGACCTTCGCCATCGACATGAATGCCGATGCCGACGACACGCCGGATCTCCAGAACGGCAATACCCAGCTGAACATCGATGATCTCGTCGTGAGCCCTCCGGCGCCCTGGCCGGTGCCGCCCTGCTTTACGCCGGGCACGCTGATCGCGACACCCGACGGGCCTCGGAAGGTCGAGGAGATCGGCGTCGGCGATCTTGTGACGACCATGGATCACGGGGCGCAGCCGGTGCGCTGGGCAGGACGGCGGCGGGTCGGCGGCATGGACCGCTTCGCGCCGGTACGGATCTCGGAGGGTGTGCTTGGCAACCGCCGCGCGCTTCTGGTCTCGCCGCAGCACCGGATGCTGGTCAGCGGCTGGCCGGCCGAACTTGTCACCGGTGAGGGCGAGGTGCTGGCCGCGGCCGCGCATCTCGTCGGCATGCCCGGCATCGCTCGCGCGCCGATGGCTGAGGTCGATTACCTGCACCTGATGTTCGACCGCCACGAGATCATCTTCGCCGAGGGCGCGGCCACCGAAAGCTTCCATCCCGGCGAAGTCATTCTGGAGAGCGACCGGGCGCTCAGGGAGGAGATCCTGGCGATCTTCCCCGAGCTCGCGACGGCCGCGGCGCGACGCCGTTCGCGCACGGCGCGTCCGGTGGCCAACGCGCGCGAGGCGCGGCTCTTCGTGGCCTGAGCTGGCGGGAATGGCTTGACCCCGGGGGGGCGGCCGTGGCTATGGTTCCGGCAATGGCGAAGGGCAGGTCAACAGCAGGGAAACCACGGCGGAAGGCGGCGCCGAAGGGCGCGGCAGCGGTTTTGGCGTTGACGCCGCGCGACCTTCTGCGCTGGGCCCGGCGCGGGGTTGCGGGCGTGGTCGGAGGGTTCCTGTTCCTGGTTCTCGCCTTCACCCTCATCAACCCGGTCATGACGCCCTACATGGTCGCCGAAAGCTGGCGCCGCGGCGGCATCGCCCGCGACTGGGTGCCGATCGAGGAGATCGCGCCGGAGCTGGCCCGCGCGGTGGTCGCGGCGGAGGACGCGAATTTCTGCCTGCACTGGGGCTTCGACATGCGGGCGATCCGCGCCGCGCTCGACGAGGGGTCGGGGCGCGGGGCCTCGACGCTCAGCCAGCAGGTGGTGAAGAACGTCTTTCTCTGGCAGGGGCGGAGCTGGCCGCGAAAGGCGCTGGAGGCGCTGATGACGCCGGTGGTGGAACTGGTCTGGACCAAGCGGCGGATCCTCGAGGTCTATCTCAACGTCGCCGAGACCGGGATCGGCACCTTCGGCGCCGAGGCCGGCGCGCAACGCTATTTCGGTGTTTCGGCAAGCGAGCTTGGCGCCGGGCAGGCGGCGCTGATCGCCGCGACGCTGCCCGATCCCAAGGGCCGCAACCCGGTCCGGCCCTCGGGCTTCCTGAAGAAACGCGCCCGCGCCATCGGCGAGGGGGCGGCGACGATCCGCGCCGACGGGCGTTCGGCCTGTTTCGAGGATTGAACCGCCGGGGCCGCGCCGCTATCACCGGGGAGATTGCAACCGAGTTCAGCCCATGACCCGTCTTTACCACGTTCCGCTTTCGCCCTTTTGCCGCAAGGTGCGGCTGACGCTTGCGGAGAAGCGGATCGAGGTCGAGCTGGTCGAGGAGCGCTACTGGGAACAGGGGCCGGATTTCCTGCGCCGCAACCCGGCCGGCAAGATCCCGGTCCTGCGCCATGACGGGCGGGTGATGTCGGAAAGCCAGGCGATCTGCGAATATCTCGACGAGACCGTGCCGGAACCGCGGCTGATGCCGAAGGATCCCGACGCGCGCTACGAGGTGCGCAGGCTCTGCGCCTGGTTCGACGACAAGTTTCATGACGAGGTGACCTCGAAGCTCCTCTACGAGCGGGTCAACAAGAAGGTGATGGGGCTCGGCTATCCCGAGTCGAAGAACGTCAAGGCGGGCGCGACGAGGATCAAGTACCACCTCGACTACCTGAGCTGGCTGCTCGACCAGCGCCGCTGGCTCGCCGGCAACGAGATGACGCTGGCCGATTTCGCCGCCGCGGCGCATCTGTCGAGCCTCGACTACATCTCGGACGTCGACTGGAACCGCAGCCAGAACGTCCGGGACTGGTATGCCAAGATCAAGTCGCGGCCCTCGTTCCGGTCGCTCCTGGCCGACCAGGTGCCGGGCTTCCCGCCGCCGCCGCATTACGCGGATCTGGATTTCTGATCCCGGCCGCCGGGGGTTTCACACCCCCGGACCCCCGTGGAGTGTTTTCGGACAGAAAGTGAGCAGGAGCATGGATATGTCCGCGCTCAAGGCACGGATCGCGGCGCGGGCGCTGGAGGAGGGATTCTCGGCGGCCGGGTTCTGCGCGCCGGGGGCGATCCCGGAGGCGGCGGCGCGGCTTTCGGCCTTCGTCGCGGCCGGCCGGCACGGGCAGATGGGCTGGATGGCGGAGCGCATGGGCTGGCGCGGCGATCCCGCGGCGCTCTGGCCCGAGGCGCGCACCGTGATCATGCTCGCCGAGGTCTATACGCCGGAGGCCGATCCGCGGGTGGTTCTGGCAGAGCGCGACCGCGGTGCGGTCAGCGTCTATGCGCAGGGCAAGGACTACCACGATCTGGTGAAGAAGCGGCTGAAGCGGCTCGGGCGCTGGCTGATCGAGGCGGCGGCGAAGGAGGGGCCGGCGCCGGAGATCAAGGTCTTCGTCGATACCGCGCCGGTGATGGAAAAGCCCCTTGGGCAGGCGGCGGGGATCGGCTGGCAGGGCAAGCACACCAATCTCGTCAGCCGCGAACTCGGCAGCTGGTTCTTTCTCGGCGCGATCTTCACCACGCTCGACCTGCCGAAGGACATGGCCGAGGGCGACCATTGCGGCTCGTGCCGGGCCTGTCTGGACGCTTGTCCGACCGCGGCCTTTCCGGCGCCCTATGAGCTCGATGCGCGGCGCTGCATCTCCTACCTCACGATCGAGCACAGGGGCCCGGTGGCGGAGGAGTTGCGCGGCCTCGTGGGCAACCGGATCTATGGCTGCGACGACTGTCTTGCCGCCTGTCCGTGGAACAAGTTCGCGGCGGCGGCGCGCGAGATCGGCTACCGGCCGCGGGTCGGTGCGCCGGAACTGGCCGAGCTCGCCATGCTCGACGATGCGGGGTTCCGGGAGCGGTTCTCGGGCTCGCCGATCAAGCGTATCGGGCGTGACAGGTTCGTGCGCAACGTGTTGTATGCAATCGGAAATTCTGCCAATCTGGCGCTCTGGCCGGTGGCGGGGGCGCTTTGCGACGATCCCGATCCGGCCGTGGCCGACGCCGCGCGCTGGGCCGTCGCCCGGCTGGCGGAGTGAGGCCGGAGCGGGACTTAGGAGGGCATTGGGGGTGGTCATGTGGCCGATTCGGCCCCATGCTGGACTTCGCCCCGACGCCTGGGGGCAGACGAAACCGAAGGAGGAGGAGAGTATGAGCCGGCATGCCGTCGACCGTCGGAAATCACCCGAAGGTGGCCGTCTGAAGAACTATGTCGAGGTCGAGAAGACCCATGGCGAGGAAGGCACGCATCCCGCCACCAAGGCGCTGCACGAGCGCACCACCGAGCGCAACAACGATGCGAAGCTCCGCGAGTATCTGAGGATCGAGCGCGGCCACCAGGCCTGACGGGTCCAAGGCCGGACCGGGCGGTCACTCGGCCGTTCGGATCAGCCGGGCGATCGCGTCGAAGCCGCGGGCCTCGGCATGGGCGAGAGGCGTCGTGCCGCCGCGATCCGCGATCGCGGGATCGGCGCCCGCCGTGACGAGGGCTTGCACCACCGCCTGGTGGTTCTCCCCGCCGTCGCCGAGGATCACCGCCTCGATGAGCGCGGTCCAGCCGAGATTGTTAACATGATCGAGCGGCGCGCCCGCCGCGATCAGCCGGCGCACGACCTCGGCATGGCCGAGATGGGCGGCGGCGATGAGCGCGGTGCCGTCATAGGGGCTGGTCGTGAGCCCCGGATCATTGCCGAGCGCGATGGCGAGCGACATCAGGTCCGGGTCGTTCGCGACCGCGGCGATGGTGACGGTGTCGTAGGCGTCGGCATCGAGCGCGTTCATGTCCGCCCCGGCCTCGGCCAGCGCGCGGAGAGCTTCGTCCTGCGAGGCGAAGGCGGCGACATGGGCCGGGGTGCGGCGGCGGCCGTCGCGGGCGTTGACGTTCGCGCCCTGGGCGGCGAGGCGGCGGATCGTGGCGACATCGCCCTCTTGCGCGGCGCGGTGGAGCCCGTCGTAGGCGGCGATCTCGGCCGCCGAGGGCGCGGTCTGGGCGGCGGCGGGCAGTGCCAGCATCGCGAGTGCGAGGATCAATCCGAACATGGTGCCTCCTGTCATTCCGGCGGTCTTGTCGGCCCGCCCGCCTGCGTCCATATGAGAGCCGAACAGGACGAGGGATACCATGATGACGCCGCGCGAACGAGTTTCGGCATTTCTTGAGACACCAACCGTGCGCAATGCGATCATCGGGGTGATCCTTTTCAACGCGGTGATCCTCGGGCTCGAGACCTCGCAGGTGGTGATGGCGCGGGCGGGCGGGCTTCTGCACCTGCTCGACACGCTTTGCCTGACGGTCTTCGTGGCCGAGATCGCGGCGAAGCTCTATGCGCGGCGGCTCGGGTTCTTCCGCAGCGGCTGGAACCTCTTCGACTTCGTCATCGTCGCGGTGGCGATGGCGCCGGCGGCACAGGGCTTCGCGGTCCTGCGGGTGCTGCGGATCCTGCGGGTGCTGCGGGTCATCTCGGTCACGCCGAGGCTCAGGCGCGTGGTCGAGGGCTTTATCTCGGCGCTGCCGGGGATGGGCTCGGTGTTCCTGCTGATGGGAATCATCTTCTATGCCGCCTCGGTGATGGCGACGAAGCTCTTCGGCGCGAGTTTCCCGGAGTGGTTCGGCACGCTTGGCCGGTCGGGCTACTCGCTCTTTCAGGTCATGACGCTGGAGAGCTGGTCGATGGGGATCGTGCGGCCGGTGATGGAGGTCTATCCGCTGGCCTGGGCCTTCTTCGTGCCCTTCATCCTGATGACCACCTTCGCGGTGATGAACCTCGTCGTCGGCCTCATCGTCAACTCGATGCAGGAGGCGCATGGCGAGGAGGAACACGCGATGACGGATGCCTATCGCGACGAGGTGCTGACCCGGCTCGCCGCGATCGAGGCGAAGCTCGATTCCAGCCGGATGGACCGGACCGGCTGAGGGGGCTCAGGCGCGCTTGGTCGCGACGCTCGCGACGCCGAGAACCTCGAGCACCTTGGCCTCGATCTCGGGCGCGTTCATGCCGGCGGTGGCGTACATGTCCTCGGGGCTCGCCTGGTCGATGAAGGTGTCGGGCAGGACCATCGAGCGGAACTTGTAGCCGCGGTCGAAGACGCCCTCCTCGGCGAGGAGTTGGGCGACATGGCTGCCGAAGCCGCCGATCGCGCCTTCCTCGATGGTGATCAGCGCCTCGTGGTCTTGGACCAGCCGCAGGATCAGGTCTCGGTCGAGAGGCTTGGCGAAGCGGGCGTCGGCCACCGTCGGGGCGAGGCCGCGTGCGGCGAGGGCTTCGCGCGCCTTCAGGACCTCGGCGAGGCGGGTGCCGAAGGAGAGGATCGCGACGCGGCCGCCGGTCGCGACGATGCGGCCGCGGCCGATCTCGAGCGGTGTCCCGCGTTCCGGCATCTCGACGCCCGCGCCGTCGCCGCGCGGGTAGCGGAAGGCGGAGGGGCGGTCGTCGATCGCGGCCGCCGTGGCGACCATGTGGACGAGCTCGGCCTCGTCGGCGGCGGCCATCACCACCATGTCGGGCAGGTTGGCGAGGAAGGCGATGTCGAAGGCGCCGGCATGGGTGGCGCCGTCGGCGCCCACTAGGCCCGCGCGGTCGATCGCGAAGCGCACCGGCAGGCGCTGGATCGCGACGTCGTGCACGACCTGGTCGTAGCCGCGCTGCAGGAAGGTCGAGTAGAGCGCGCAGAAGGGTTTAAGCCCCGCTGCGGCGAGGCCGGCGGCGAAGGTGACGGCGTGCTGCTCCGCGATGCCGACGTCGAAGCAGCGTTTCGGGAAGCGTTCGGCGAAAAGGTTGAGGCCGGTGCCGTCGGGCATCGCCGCGGTGACCGCGACGATCTTGTCGTCACGCTCGCCCTGCCGGACCAGCGCCTCCGCGAAGACCCTGGTGTAGGAGGGCGCGTTCGAGGGTGCCTTCTTCTGCTCGCCGGTGATGACGTCGAACTTGGCCGTGGCGTGGCCCTTGTCGGCGGCGCGCTCGGCCGGGCCGTAGCCCTTGCCCTTCTTGGTCAGCACATGGAGGAGGATCGGGCCGGTGGCGCGTTCATGCACCGTGCGCAGCACCGGCAGGAGCTGGTCGAGGTCATGCCCGTCGATCGGGCCGATGTAGGAAAACCCGAGCTCCTCAAAAAGAGTGCCGCCGATGGTCATGCCCTTCAGCATCTCCTTGGCGCGGCGGGCACCTTCCTGGAAGGGCTCGGGCAGGAGGCTTATCGCGCCCTTGGCGGCGGCCTTGAACTCCTGGAACGGCGCGCCGGCATAGAGCCGCGAGAGATAGGCCGACATCGCGCCCACCGGCGGCGCGATCGACATCTCGTTGTCATTGAGGATGACGAAGAGCCGCTTGCCGAGGTGGCCGGCATTGTTCATCGCCTCGTAGGCCATGCCCGCCGACATCGCGCCGTCGCCGATCACCGCCACCGCGTCGCCCGCCTCGCCGCCGAGATCGCGGGCGGCGGCGAAGCCGAGCGCGGCCGAGATCGAGGTCGACGAATGGGCGGCGCCGAAGGGGTCGTAGGGGCTTTCCGAGCGCTTGGTGAAGCCCGAGAGCCCGCCCTTCTGGCGCAGCGTGCGGATCCGGTCGCGGCGGCCGGTGAGGATCTTGTGCGGGTAGCACTGGTGGCCGACGTCCCAGATGATCTTGTCGCGCGGTGCGTCGAAGACCGCGTGCAGCGCGACCGTCAGCTCCACCACGCCGAGGCCGGCGCCGAGATGGCCGCCGGTGACCGAGACGGCCGAGATCGTCTCGGCCCGGAGCTCGTCGGCGAGGCGGTGCAGGTCGCGGTCGGAGAGCGCCTTGAGATCGGCGGGAACCGTCACGCGGTCGAGCGTCGGGGTGTTCGGTCTGTCACTCACTTGGGCGCCTGCTTGCGGTTTCCGGCCGGTTTAGACGGAATCGGGGCCGGGAACAATCGCCTTGGCCCGATATGGCCCGCGCTCAGGCGTCGCGGTCCACGACGAACCGCGCGGCCTCGCGCAGCGCCTCGGCCTTCGCGCCGTAGGGTTCGAGTGCCGCCTCGGCCTCGGCGACCAGCGCGCGGGCGCGGGCCTTCGCGGCCTCGAGGCCAAGGAGCGAGACGAAGGTCGCCTTGCCCGCCGCCGCATCCTTGCCGAGCGCCTTGCCGGCCTTCGCGGGGTCGCCCTCGACGTCGAGGATGTCGTCGGCGATCTGGAAGGCAAGGCCGAGCGCCTTGGCGTAGGCGGCCAGGGGCGCGGGGTCGGCCGCGGCGAGAAGCGCACCCGAGGTCGCGGCGAAGGCGATGAGCGCGCCGGTCTTGCCGGCCTGGAGTGCGGTGATCTCGTCGAGTGTCAGCGGGCGCGGTGCGGTCTCGGCGGCGATGTCGAGTGCCTGGCCGAGCACCATGCCCTCGGCGCCGGAGGCCAGCGCCAGCGCCCGGACCAGCGCGATCCGACGCTCGGCGGGGCCGAGGGCGGGGTCGCAGAGAAGCTCGAAGGCGAGAGTCTGGAGCGCGTCGCCGGCGAGGACCGCCGTCGCCTCGTCCCATTTGACATGGATCGTCGGCTGGCCGCGGCGGAGATCGTCGTCGTCCATCGACGGCAGGTCGTCATGGACGAGCGAATAGGCGTGCAGGGCCTCGACCGCGGCGGCGGCGGGCATGGCGCCCTCGGCCGCGATCCCGTGCAGCGCCGCGCTTTCAAGCACAAGAAACGCCCGAAGCCGCTTGCCACCCTGAAGGGTGTAACGCATGGCCTGGACGACGGGCACCTCGGCCCGGCTCGCAAGGGCGGCGTCGAGCGCGGCCTGCACGCCCGCCTGCGCCGCCTTCAGACGATCTGGGAACACTCAGAGACCTTCGACAGGGGTGAGGCCGTTCGGCTGGCCGTCGGGGCCGAGCGTGATCTTCGCGACCTTCTCCTCGGCTTCCTTCAGCTTCTTCTCGCAATGGGCCTTGAGCTTCGCGCCCTCTTCATAGAGCGCGATCGACTTCTCGAGCTCGACATTGCCGGATTCGAGGTCGCGCACGACCGTTTCCAGCGCCTTCATCGCCTCTTCGAAGCTCATCTTCCCGATCTCGCTCATGCGCCCCGCTCCATCAGCACCTTCACATGCTGGGCGACCGAAGCGCCCAGCGCGTCGAGATCATAGCCACCCTCCAGGGAGGATACCACCCGGCCCGCGCAGGTCTCCTCGGTGAGGTCGCAGATCGCATGGGTGATCCAGGCGAAGTCGGCCTCGGTCCAGTTGAGGCCGGCGAGCGGGTCATCGCGATGGGCGTCGAAGCCGGCCGAGACGAGGATCAGCTCAGGCCTGAAGGCGGCGACGCGGGGCAGCGCCGCCTCCCAGGCCACGCGCATCTCGTGACCGCCCGAGCCGGGGCCGAGCGGAAGGTTGACGATCTGGCCATGCGCGCCGGTCTCGTCCGCCGCACCGGAGCCGGGATAGAGCGGCATCTGGTGCGAGGAGACGAACATCGCGCGCGGCTCGTCCCAGAGAAGATCCTGGGTGCCATTGCCGTGATGGACGTCGAAATCGAGCACCGCGACGCGGGACAGCCCGTGATGGTCGAGCGCGTATTTCGCGGCGATGGCGACGGTGCCGAAGAGGCAAAAGCCCATCGCCCGCGCGCGCTCGGCGTGATGGCCGGGCGGGCGCATCGCGACGAAGGCGTTCGCGACCGCGCCCGAGAGCACCGCGTCGACCGCCGCCTCCGCCGCGCCGACGGCGCGCAAGCCGGCCTCGAAGGAAGCGGGCGCCATGAAGGTGTCGGGATCGAGCTGCGCCCAGCCGGTGCCGGGCGAGGCCTTGCGGATCAGGTCCAGATAGGCTGGCGTATGGCAGCGCAGCACCTCCTCGGCGGCGGCCAAGGGCGAAGTACGGCGGTCGAGCCCGGCGAATTCGGGATCGCGAAGCGCCGCGTAGATCGCTTCGAGCCGCTCGAGGCGTTCGGGATGGCCGGCGGGGGTGACATGGGCGAGTCCCGCCTCATGGGTGAAGAATGCCGTGCTCACCGGACCAGCCCTTTCATCTTGCTTCAAATATCCGCGCCGAAGGCCCGGCCGGCCGCGAGACCGGCCGGTCCAAGGTCATTCCGGCGCCAGCATGTAGCCCGCGCCGCGCACCGTCTGCAGGTAGCGCGGCTGTTTCGGATCGGCCTCGAATTTGCGCCGGAGCCGGGTGATCTGGACGTCGACCGCGCGTTCCTGGGCCTGGCCGCCGTCGCCCTTGCCGCCGCCGCCGCGGCCGAGATCCTCGACGAGCTCGGTGCGGCTCACCGGTTCGCCGGCGCGGCCGGCAAAGATCCGCATCAGCGCGGCCTCGGTCGCGGTCAGCCGCACCAGGCTGTCGCCGCGCCACATCTCGCCGCGGTCGACATCGTAGCGCACGTCGCCGAGATGCAGCACCTTCGGCGCCTTCGGCTCGGCCACCGTGGGAGTGCGGCGCAGGATCGCGTTGATCCGCAAGAGCAGCTCCTTCGGCTCGAACGGCTTGGCGAGGTAGTCGTCCGCCCCGGCCTCGAGTCCGGCGATTCGGTCTGCGGTCTCGCCGCGCGCGGTCAGGAGCAGGATCGGCGTCGTCATCTTCTCGCGAAGGTCGCGGCTCAGGCTCACCCCGTCCTCGCCGGGCATCATCACGTCCATGACGATCAGGTCGAAGTCGAGCCCCTTCAGGAGCCGCCGCGCATGGGCGGCGTCGCGCGCGGTCGAGACATAGAAGCCCTGACGGGCCAGGAACTTCTGCAACAGCCCCCGGATCCGCTCGTCGTCGTCGACGATGAGTAGATGCACGTCGTTCGGCGCGCTCATGCGGTGTGGTCCTTCATCGACTGGTAATGGCGGCGGATGTCGGGATCCATCATCGCCTCGAGCACCTGGCGGAACCCGGCCACGGCGGCCGGGCCGGCGGCGCGGTAGGCCGCGCGCATCCGGGCGCGCTGGGCGTCGGAGAGTTCGCGTTCCAGCATCGCGCCCTTCTCGGTCAGGTGGAGATGGCGTTCGCGCTTGTCGCGCCGGCCGACGCGGCTTTCGACGAGGCCGTCCTCCACCAGCGTCCGGAGCACCCGGTTCAGTGACTGCTTGGTCACGCCGAGCATCGTCAGGAGCGTGTTGACCGTCAGTCCCGGCTGACGGTTGATGAAATGGATCGCCCGGTGGTGGGCGCGGCCATATTCGTAGTTCTCGAGAATCCGGTCGGGATCGGCGGTGAAGGCGCGATAGGCGAAGAACATCGCCTCGATGCCCTTCCTGAGCTGTTCGTCGGTCAGGAACAGCAGGCTTTCGCCGCCTTGCGTTCCCGGGCTGCCCGCCGTCATTTCCGCGATCCTCTGTGCCTGTCGTCCGGTTCCCGCCGATTTTATGTCAGCTATGTTGACTTTCCAAGAATCAATTGCTAGCCGTTGCCGGAAATCGCGCAATATTATGTCCGCATCGGACTTATTGCACGCAACATTTGGAAATCGGCGGGGCCGAGGAGGGCAAGATGGCTGGTGCCTATGACGATCGCGACGGCAAGATCTGGATGGATGGCAAGCTCGTGGAGTGGCGCGACGCGAAGGTTCATATCCTGACCCACGCGCTGCACTACGCCTCCTCGGTCTTCGAGGGCGAACGCTGCTACAACGGCAAGATCTTCAAGAGCTCCGAGCATTCCGCGCGGCTCTTGCGCTCGGGCGAGCTTCTCGACATGCCGATCCCCTATTCGGTCGAGGAGATCAACGCGGCCAAGGAAGCGGTGCTGAAGGCCAACGGCTGGGACAACGCCTATGTACGCGCGCTGGCGTGGCGCGGGTCGGGCGAGGACATGGGTGTCGCGGCCAAGCGCAACCCGGTCCGGCTCGCGGTCGCGGCCTGGGAATGGGGCAGCTATTACGGCGACGCCAAGATGAAGGGCGCCAAGCTCGACATCGCCAAGTGGCGGCGCCCCGACCCGGCGACGATCCCCTCGGAGGCGAAGGCGGCCGGGCTTTACATGATCTGCACGATGTCGAAACACGCCGCCGAGGCCAAGGGCTGTTCGGACGCGATGATGTTCGACTACCGCGGCTATGTCGCAGAGGCGACCGGCGCCAACATCTTCTTCGTCAAGGACGGCGAGGTGCATACGCCGAAGCCCGACTGCTTCCTCAACGGCCTGACGCGCCAGACGGTGATCGGGATGCTGAAGGACATGCAGGTCAAGGTGCATGAGCGCCACATCATGCCGGAGGAGCTCGAGAGCTTCGAGCAGTGCTGGCTGACCGGCACCGCCGCCGAGGTCACGCCGGTCGGGCAGATCGGCGACTATCACTTCGAGGTCGGCGAGCTGACGAAGCGGGTCGCGAGCGAGTACGAGAAGCTCGTGCGGGCATAGTATCCACAGGAATCACGTTCTGTCCCCAAGTGGCGCTGATTCCCTCACAGCCTTATCCACAAGGTAGTGTTGACGCGAAGATTCAGTCGTGATTCACTGAGATCGCTACGGTTGAGCCGGAAACGGTTCGGCTTGGGGTCGGGGAAACTCGACCCCATTTCTATTTGTTTTCAATGGGATATTAAATTGCGCGCTGGAGTGCTCCTGCTCCAATATTTTGTTTTCAAAAGCATATCTTGGTGTTGACCCCGCCCCTACCGCCTACATATCGTGTAAGAGGCCCGGCTCAACCGTAGCAAGTCGTGATCGGGTCGAATGGTGAAACCTGATCATGGAGGCCATCATGGCACACCGGATTGACTGTATCGAGAAAGATGACCGATACGATCCGACGCAAGCAATTCAGTTCGTTGGCGGGCGAAATTCCGACGGAACGCGCTGGCGCATTTCTCAGAGGGACGCGATTGCCGGGATAGAGAGCGGGAAATGGGCATTCTATGTCTTAGCCGGCGGGCGGCGCATCAATGTAATCGTCGCGGTCAGCCGTTTCGGTAACAAGTACATCAAGTCCGAGGCTGACGATTTCTCTCCGAACAACTTGCTGAACCTGCAATCGTGCAGCTTTGCAGCCTAGCAACACCTTAAGAACGGCGTGGGCGCACTGCGCCCCGCCCCAACGTCCCAACCGATCCGAGGATTACTAGGAACTCCGCAATAACCCGTGGAGCCCCGCCCGGTAGTCCGGATAGGCGAGCGCGACCCCGAGGTCGCGCTTGATCCGGTCGTTCCGCACCCGCTTCGATTCCGCGTAGAAGCTGCGGGCGAGCGGGGTCATCTCGGCCTCGTCGAACGGCACTTCGGGCGGCAACGGCAGGCCGAGGAGGCGCGCGGCCTCGGCCAGCACGTCCTCGGGCGGGGCGGGGTCGTCGTCGGCGAGGTTGTAGACGGCACCGGGGTCGGGCCGGGCGATCGAGGCGGCGAGCACCGCCGCGATGTCCTCGACATGGATGCGGCTGAAGTACTGGTTTTCCCGGATGATGCGGCGCGCGGTGCCGTTCCGGACCTTCTCGAACGGGCCGCGGCCGGGGCCGTAGATCCCGGCGAGGCGGAAGATGTGGAGCGGCAGGCCGCTGCGTTCGGCGAGGGCTTGCCACTGGCTTTCGGCCAGCACCCGGATCCGGCCGCGCTTCGTTGTCGGCGTGAGCGGCGTCGTCTCGTCGACCCAGCCGCCCTGGTGGTCGCCGTAGACCCCCGTCGTCGAGAGATAGCCGACCCATTGCAGATGCGGCGCGGCGGCGGCGATCTCGTCGGCATGGGCGGCGAGGACTGGGTCGCCCGCCTCGCCGGGCGCGATCGAGACGAGGACATGCGTGGCGCGGGCAAGTGCGGGCTTGAGATCGTCGCCGGGCCAGATCAGCGCCTCGATGCCTTCCCGACGGAGCCGCTCGGCCTTCTCGGCGCGCCGGGTGGTGCCGATGATCGTCCAGCCGTCGAGCCGGCGGGCGAGGGCGGCGGCGGAATAACCGTGGCCGAGGGAGAGAAGCGTCGCTGTCATGGCGCGACTATCCGGCGCGACCCCGGCCGGCGCAAGGGGGCGCGACAATGCGCGCCCGCTTGACGGCGGGCCTTCGCGATGGCTGGATGCGGGCATGGGAGACCAGGATCAGGAACTCGACGCCGCCTATGCGCTGAAGACGCCCGAGGATTCGGTGCGGCTCTATGGCGACTGGGCGACGACCTATGACACCGATTTCGCGGCGGCGATGGACTACCGCTCGCCGGTCGAGGTGGCGCGCGAATTTGCGGGGCTCGGGGGCGCGGGGCCGGTGCTAGATGTCGGCGCCGGGACCGGGCTGGTCGGCGAGGCGTTGAAGGCGGCGGGGATCGGACCGGTGGACGGGCTCGACATCTCGGCCGCGATGCTGGCCGAGGCTGCGGCCAAGGGCGCCTACCGGGACACGATCGTCGCGGACCTGACGGGCAAGCTCGACCTGTCCGACTCGGCCTACGCCGGCGTGGTCAGCGCGGGCACCTTCACCTCGGGCCATGTCGGGCCGGAGGCGTTCGAGGAGCTTCTGAGGATCGCCGTGCCGGGGGCCATCTTTGCGGTCACGGTGCACAGCGCGGTCTATGAGGCCGGCGGTTTCGCCGCCCATTTCGCGTCCTTGGGCCCCAGGATCGCCGATTTCCGCACCGTGCCGTTCCGGGTCTACGGACCGGCCGCAGAGGGCGAACACAGCGACGACATCGGCTGGATCGTCAGTTTCCGGAAGGCATGATGGACGACGCCACGCCCCGGCCGGGGATCACCATCCGCTACTGCACCCAGTGCAACTGGCTTCTGCGCTCGGCCTGGCTGGCGCAGGAACTGCTGTCGACCTTCGGCGAGGAACTGGGCGGGGTGACGCTGATCCCCGGCAGCGGCGGCGTGTTCGAGATCCGCGTCGACGGCGAGACGGTCTGGGAGCGCAAGCGCGACGGCGGCTTTCCCGAGGCGAAGGTGCTGAAGGCGCGGGTGCGCGACCGGATCGCGCCCGGGCGCGATCTCGGCCATATCGACCGGGCGGGAGGTTGAGCCGATGTCCTTCTCGATCACCGACGCGCTCTGGCTCTTCCTGATCCTCTCGGCGCTGCAGCCGATGATCGCGCGCAAGATCACCGACATGCGGCGGCTGGCGATGATCTCGCAGATCGAGAAGCAGCGCGGCAGCCGGGTGATCCTGATGGTGCACCGGCAGGAGACGATGCGGCTCCTGGGCTTTCCGCTGGTGCGCTACATCGACATCCAGGACAGCGAGGATGTGCTCCGCGCGATCCGCATGACCGACGACGACATGCCATTGGACATCGTGCTGCACACGCCGGGCGGGCTCGTCCTCGCCGCGTTGCAGATCGCCCGCGCGGTCGAGGCGCACAAGGGCAAGGTGACGGTCTTCGTACCGCATCACGCGATGTCGGGCGGCACGCTGATCGCGCTTGCCGCCGACGAGATCGTGATGTGCGAGCATTCGGTGCTTGGGCCGATCGATCCGCAGATCGGACAGTATCCCGCCGCCTCGATCCTGAGCGCGGTGGAGCGAAAGCCGGTGGCGGAGGTCGACGACGCGACGCTGATCCTTGCCGATGTGGCGAGGAAGGCGCTCGACCAGGTGATCGGAGCGGCGACGGCGCTTCTCTCGGTCCGGATGCCGAAGGAGAAGGCGGCGGCACTCGCCGGGACGCTCGCCTCGGGGACCTGGACCCATGACTATCCGATCGCGGCGGCCGAGGCGGCGGCCCTCGGCCTGCCGGTCACGACCGCGATGCCGGAGGAGGTGCTGACGCTGATGACGCTCTATCCCCAGCCGGTGCGGCAGTCAGGCGGGGTCGAGTACCTGCCGGTGCCGCGCGAACGCCCGGCGCGGGCGCCAAAGAGCTGACGTGCCGGGCCTTGCGAGGCCCCGGGCGATCTGTCACGGTTCGGCATGACGAAACGCAGCGATTTCCCCGAACCGAGACCCGCAACCAGCCACGAGGCGAAGCCCCGGCGGCCTAAGCCGGGCCGGGCGGGGGGCGGGGGAGCCAGCCCGATGAACGTGCCCGACCATGCGCCGACCCTGATGCCGAAGGCGGCCGCGCCCGAGGCCTTCACCGATGCCGCCTCGGCGGTGGCGCGGCTCGAGGCGCTCTATGCCCAGGCAACGCGGTTCCTCTTCGACCGCTTCACCGAGACGCTGTCGGGCGCCCGGCCCGAGGCAAGGATGCGCGCCTTTTACCCGGAGGTGCGGATCACCACGACGAGCCATGCCAAGGCCGACAGCCGCCTGAGCTTCGGCCATGTCGCGAGCCCCGGCACCTATACCGCGACGATCACCCGGCCCGACCTTTTCCGCAACTACCTGATCCAGCAGCTCGAGCTTCTGATCCGCAACCACGGCGTGCCGGTCGTGGTCGGCCCCTCGGCGACGCCGATCCCGGTGCATTTCGCGGTCGCCTCTAACCCCGCGGTCTCGGTGCCGCAGGAGGGGGTGCTCGACTTCCCGCTGCGCGACGTCTTCGACGTGCCGGATCTCGCGACGACGAGCGACGACATCGTCAACGGCACCGCGAAGCCCAATCCCGACGGTTCCGGCCACCTCGCGCCCTTCACCGCGCAGCGGGTGGACTATTCGCTCGCCCGGCTCTCGCATTACACCGCGACGGGGCCGGAGCATTTCCAGAACCACGTCCTTTTCACCAACTACCAGTTCTATGTCGACGAGTTCGAGGCCTTCGCCCGGCAGGCGCTGGCCGATCCGGGCTCGGGCTACACGAGCTTCGTGTCGCCCGGAAACCACGAGATCACCGATGCCGATGGCGGCATCCCGGTGCTGCCGAAGATGCCGCAGATGCCGTCCTACCACCTCAAGCGGCGCGGCGGGCAGGGGATCACGCTGGTCAACATCGGCGTCGGCCCGTCGAACGCCAAGACCGCGACGGACCATATCGCGGTGCTGCGCCCCCATGCCTGGCTGATGGTCGGCCACTGTGCCGGTTTGAGAAACAGCCAGTCGCTGGGCGACTTCGTCCTCGCCCATGCGTATCTGCGAGAGGACCGGGTGCTCGACGACGACCTGCCGGTCTGGGTGCCGATCCCGGCGCTCGCGGAGATCCAGATCGCGCTGCAGGAGGCGGTGGCGGAGGTCGCCGAGGTCGAGGGATTCGAGCTGAAAAGCATCATGCGGACGGGTACCGTGGCCACGGTCGACAACCGCAACTGGGAGCTTCGCGACCAGACCGGGCCGGTGCACCGGCTGTCGCTGTCCCGTGCCATCGCGCTCGACATGGAAAGCGCCACGATTGCGGCGAACGGGTTCCGGTTCCGGGTTCCCTACGGCACGCTCCTTTGCGTCTCCGACAAGCCCTTGCACGGCGAACTGAAGCTGCCGGGCATGGCGACGGATTTCTACCGCACCCAGGTCAGCCGGCACCTCCTGATCGGGGTTCGGGCGATGGAGCGGCTGCGCGACATGCCGCTCGAACGCATCCACAGCCGGAAGTTGCGCAGCTTCGAGGAGACGGCGTTCCTCTGAGGGCGTGGCAAAACGGCCAGAATCCCCGAAAAACCGCGAAAATCGCTTGCTTTGGGCCACAAAAGATTGTGTAGCAACACTACATGACGCTTAATGGCGCAGAATAACCCCCATCCGAGGGGTCACAGTGAGGAGACATACATGTCGAAACCGATGACCAAGACCCAGCTCGTCGCCGCTCTGGCCGAAGAGATGGGCGCCGATAAGAAAACCGCCTCGGGCGCGCTGGACGCGATCGCCTCGGTCGTGACGCGTGAGGTAGCCGCCGGCGGCGCCGTCACCATTCCCGGCATCGGCAAGGTCCAGTGCCGCGCCCGCCCCGAGCGCCAGGTGCGCAACCCCGCCACCGGCGAAACGATGATGAAGCCGGCCGACAAGGTCGTGAAGGTCTCGATCGCCAAGGCGCTGAAGGACACCGTCAACGGCTGAGTCCCGCGCGGACGCCGCCACCATCGCTTGGGCCGCCTTCGGGCGGCCTTTGTTTTGGGCGGCGGGCGCGATTGTCCGTGATCCGGCGGCAAACCGGACGGGGCGGCGTGTCAGGCAAGCTCGGCTGATACCCACCTTGCCTCACGTCCGGTACCGTATCATTTCAGGTCGTTGTAGGCCGCCGGCACATTCAGCCCCGGATGGACCCAGCCAAAAAGCGCATAGCCGCCGTAGTCGGGCAGCGTCACCCGCGCCACGGTCTCCTCCAGGCTGAGCCCCTCGTCGACCGCGGCCTGTACCCCGTCGCGCACCGCGCCGAGATAGTCGACGTGCCAATGGATCGCCTCCATCCCGGTCACCGGACCATGCCCCGGCACGACGCGGGTATCGGCGTCGAAAGCGGCATGGACGCTCCGCAGCGTCTCCAGCGTCTCGACGAGATGGCCGTCGAGCAGCCAGGGCAGCGCCGGCTTCTCGGCGACGACCGCGTTGCCGGTCCAGAGCACCTTGGCCGCCGGCACCGAGACGAACAGGTCGCCGCCGGTCTGCGCAAAGCCGAAGTCGCGGATTTCGACGGCGATCCCGCCGAGATCGACCGCGAGATGTCCGCCCGCGCCGACGAGAAGGTCGGCGGTGACGGGTGCGACCTCCTCAATGCCGCGCCCGGCGCCGAAATTCTGGATCATGAAGGCGCGGTCAGCCTCGAAATGTTCCCCGATATAGGCCGCCGTTGCCTCGTGCTGGATGATCGAGACCTCCTCGGGCACGAAGGCGTTGCCGTAGGAATGGTCGCCGTGAAAGCTCGTGTTGACGAGGTAGCGCACCGGCCTGTCGGTCCGCGCCGCGATCAGGTCGAAGAACTGGCGATTCAGCCGCTCGTTGAGCATGGATTCCACGACCAGCACCGCATGCTCGCCGATGACGAAACCGCCGGTCGTGGCGATCGGCGCGCCCTCGGCGGCCATCCCGGCCGCGCCTTCGGGCACGACGGCGAAGACGCCGGGGGCGAGTTCCTGGGCTTCGAGGACCACGGTGTTGCCGTCCCAGACCGGATCCTGAGCGCTGGCGGCGCCCGTCGCCGCGGCAAGGAACGCGGCGGCGGCTATGACGTGCTTCATCTTTTCCTCCTTCAAGGGCAAGGCAGCCTGCTGCTGTCCCGACAGGGTAGCGCATCGACCCGAAGATAGGAGTCGCGCAGGCACTCAGCCTGTGTGCGCAGAAGAACAGATTGCCGCATTATCTGCTTGATCCGTGCGGCGATTGGACCGCATCGAGATCAGCTGAACCCGTCGCCGCGACAGGCCGGGCAGCGCGAGACCTTGATGCCGAAGCAGCCGGTGCAGCGGTCGAACTGCGGGTTGCCGCGGTGGTCCGCCCCGCGCGCCACTTCGCCCTTGCCGCCGCAGATCGTGCAGGGCACCCGCCCCGTGCCGTGGCAGCGGTGGCATCTGCGTTTCACATCGGGAGTCTGGCTCCCGCCGGGGCTGGGCTTCTTCATCGCTCGTCCGGTCCCTTCTCGGCGCCTGTCCTCGAGTCTCTGCCCCGCAGGAAACCATGTGGGGCCGCGCCTGTCACGCCGCTCACGAAATATTGGTTTCCCGGCCGGGATCGTGTAGGGCGGCGGCAGGGTGGCCGAAGGGACGGAATGGACATACGCGCGATCTTCATGGGCCTCGCCTTCGCGCTGATGTGGTCCTCGGCCTTCACCTCGGCTCGGATGATCGTCGCCGACGCGCCGCCCTTGACCGCGCTGTCGCTGCGGTTCCTGATCTCGGGGTTGATCGGCGTCGGCATCGCCCGCGCGATGGGGCAGAGCTGGCGGCTCTCGCGCGGCCAGTGGCGCTCGGTCGCGGTCTTCGGCCTCTGCCAGAACGCGCTCTATCTCGGGCTCAACTTCGTCGCGATGCAGTGGGTCGAAGCCTCGCTTGCCGCGATCATCGCCTCGACGATGCCGCTGCTGGTGGCGCTGCTGGGTTGGCTCTTCTTCGGCGAGAAGGTGCGGCCCCTGGGAATCGCCGGGCTTGTCGCCGGGGTCGCCGGGGTCGCGATCATCATGGGCTCGCGCCTCACCGGCGGGGTGAGCCTGCCGGGTATCGCGCTCTGCGGCGCGGGGGCCTTGGCGCTCGCGGTGGCGACGCTGACGGTCCGGGGGACGTCGTCGAAGGGCAACGTGCTAATGATCGTCGGGCTGCAGATGTTCGTCGGCGCGGGCGTCCTCGCGGTGGCGGCGGCACTGACCGAGAGCTGGCAGGTGAACTGGACGCCGCGGCTCGGGCTCGCCTTCGCCTATACGACGCTGGTGCCCGGCCTGATCGCGACCTGGGTCTGGTTCCGGCTCGTCGACCGCATCGGCGCCGTGCGGGCCGCGACCTACCATTTCCTAAACCCGTTCTTCGGCGTTGCTGTAGCCGCGGTCCTGCTCGGGGAAACGCTCGGGCTCGCCGACATCGTCGGCGTCGTCATCGTCGCGGCCGGCATCCTCGCGGTGCAGCTCTCGAAACGCGCTCCGGCGCCAGTCGTGGCGGTGGCGCGCTAGCCGGAGGCGCCCGCGACCTCGGCGAAGCGGGCAAGCAGCCAGTCCTCGAAGAGCGCCGCCTCGGGGCGGGGCCGCCGCGCCGTGGCGGGGCGCATGAGGTAATGTGCCTGCGGAAACTCGACCGGCTCGCCGACGATGGCGACGGCCCGGCCGGCGCGCACCGCGCATTCGGCGAAGCGGGCGACGACGCAGGCATGGCCGCCTCCGGCCTCCACCAGTTCGAGCGCGGCAATCGAGGTGTCCACGGCGAAGCGGTGGCCGGTGCCGTCGCTCTCGATCCCCGCGGCGGCGAAGTAGCGCCGCCAGTTGTCGTCATGGCCGAGGATGTGGATCAGGGGACCGGCATCGAGATCCTCGGGACCGCGGATCTGCGAGGCGCTCCGCGACGCGGTGACCGGGACGATGGCCTCGGTCGAGACCTTCAGCGCCTGCGCATCCGGCCAGTCGCCGTGGCCGAGCCGGATCTCGACATCGACATCCTCGCCAAGGGTCGAATCCGCCCAGATGTTGGAGACCATGCGGATGTTGATCTTCGGATGGGCGCGGGCGAAATCGGGCAGGAGCGGGGCGAGCCAGAGCGCCGCGGTCGATATCGGCAGCTTGACGACGATGGTTTGCTTCGCCGTCGGGCCGAAGAGGCTCGTCGTGGTGCGGCCGATGTCTGAGAGCGCCTGGCGCACCGTCGGCAGGTAGGCCTTGCCGAGATCGGTCAGGTCGAGACCGCGCGCCTTGCGCGTGAAGAGACGGCAGCCGAGCGCGGATTCGAGCGCCTTCATATGCTGGCTGACGGCGGTCTGGGTGAGGCCGAGTTCGCGCCCCGCCTCGGTGAAGTTCAAGAACCGCGCCGCCGCCTCGAAGGTCCGCAGCCAGGTCAGGTTCGGCAGGCGTTGCATGTCGCTAGACCAAAGAAATTTTGCCTCTAACGGCCAAATATATTCGTTATTCTTTTTGCTTGCCAGTGCCTACCCTTGCCGCGAGAGGACCGCGAGGAGCCCGTCGCCGGACAGGCCGGCCGGGATGCGGTGACGGAGAGCGCGAATGAAGGTTGGATTCATCGGTCTTGGAAACGTGGGCGGCAAGCTCTCGGGGAGCCTTCTGCGGAACGGCATCGACCTCACGGTGCATGACCTCAATGCGGCCCTCGTGGCCGATTTCGTCAAGCGCGGCGCCACGGCCGCCGAGAGCCCGGCGCAGCTGATGCGCGACTGCGACGCGGTGATCACCTGCCTGCCCTCGCCCGCCGCCTCGGATGCGGTGATGGCCGAGATGCTGCCCGAGGTGGGCCCCGGCAAGATCTGGATGGAGATGTCGACCACCGACTATGCCGAGGTGCAACGCCTCGGCGCCAAGGTGATCGGACAGGGCGGCGCGGCGGTCGACTGCCCGGTCTCGGGCGGCTGCCACCGAGCGGCGACCGGCAACATCTCGATTTTCGCGGGCTGCGACCGCGTCACTTTCGAGCGGATCCTGCCGTTCCTGACCACGATGGGCCGGCGCATCCTGCATACCGGGCCGCTCGGCTCCGCTTCGATCCTGAAGGTCGTGACCAATTACCTCGCAACCGCGAACCTCGTCACCTGCTGCGAGGCGCTGGTGGTGGCGAAGGCCGCCGGCATGGATCTCAATACCGCTTACGAGGCGATGAAGATCTCCTCCGGTACCTCCTTCGTGCACGAGACCGAAAGCCAGGTGATCCTGAACGGATCGCGCGACATCTCCTTCACGATGGACCTCGTGAAGAAGGATATCGGCCTCTTCCAGGAGGTCGCCGACCGCGCCAAGGTGCCGCTGGAGGTGAGCCCCGTCCTCATCGACATCTTCAATGACGGCATCGCCCGCTACGGCGACCGCGAATACTCGCCGAACATCATCAAACGGCTCGAGGAGGCGACCGGCCTCGACATCCGCGCGCCGGGCTTCCCGCCCGAGATGCTCGACGACGAGCCGGAGGAGCCGGGCTACGAGGTCATCCCGCAGGGCGCCGACCGGCGCGTTGCGGCCGAGTGAGGATCATCCCCATGACCGATATCACCGCCGAACCCAGTCGCGCCGCAGCACCCGAGCCCGGCGCGATGAGCCGGGAATGGCACTGGCACCCGGAGCTGCCGGTCCGGCACGCGCCCTACTGGCACTGGCCGCCGAGGCCGCTCAAGCTCGCGAAATGGCTCTGGACGAACTACCTGCAGGTCTCCGACCGCTCGATGTTCCTCGCGTTCGCCTTCGTGGTCGCCTTCTGGCTGCAACCGGTGACCGCAGAGCAGGCCACCTTCCAGCCCGGCTGGATCGGCTGGGTGCTCTTGCGCAACTACCTTTCGCTGATCGTGGTCGCCGGCGGGCTGCACTACTGGTTCTATGGGATCGACGGCCAGGGCAAGCGGCTGAAATACGACCCGCGCCCGATGTCGAAGCGCAAGAACGCGCTTTACAAGTTCAACTCGCAGCTTGCCGACAACATGTTCTACAACCTCGCCTCGGCGGTGCCGATCGTCTCCGCCTACGAGGTCGTGTTCCGCTGGCTCTATGCCAACGGCACGCTGCCGACGCTGGGCTTCGCCGAACATCCGGTCTGGTTCGTGCTCGTCTTCCCGCTGCTGGCGCTGTGGCAGAGCCTGCATTTCTACGTCATCCACCGGCTGATCCACTGGCCGCCGCTCTACCGCCACGTCCATTCGGTGCATCACCGCAACGTCAATCCCGGCCCGTGGTCCGGCAACTCGATGCATCCGGTGGAAAGCGCCGCCTATTTCAGCGCGCTATTGCTGCTCGCGGTCCTGCCCGCCCATCCGGTGCATTTCCTCTTCCTCACCTACTGGCTCCTCCTCGGCGCGGCCTCGTCGCATTCGGGCTACGAGGGGATCTGGGTGAAGGACAAGTCGCGGTTTTTGATCGGCGCCTTCTTTCACCAGCTCCATCACCGCTACTACGAGTGCAACTACGGCAATTCTGAAATGCCCTGGGACAAGTGGTTCGGCACCTTCCACGACGGTTCGGAGGAGGCAACGCGGGAAACCCGCGACCGCAAGCGGCGGATGCACGGGCAATAGGCGCAGCCAACGGAGGACAAGCCATGGCGAAAATCACTTACATCGAGTTCGGAGGTGCGGAGCACATCGTCGAGGTGCCGGACGGCAGCACGGTCATGGAAGGGGCGCGCGACAACGGCGTACGCGGCATCGAGGCCGACTGTGGCGGCGCCTGCGCGTGCTCGACCTGTCATGTCTATGTGGATCCGGTTTGGGTGGACCGGCTTCCGGCCAAGCAAGCGATCGAGGCCGACATGCTCGACTTCGCCTATGACCCCGATCCGCATCGCTCGCGCCTCACCTGCCAGATCCGGATCAGCGCGGACCTGAACGGCCTGCGGGTGTTCATGCCGGAAAAACAGATCTGACCGCAGGCGGGGCCGGGCGCACGCGGCCGGCCCCTTCCCTCGCCCGCCCGCTACCGCCTCACGACGCCCCGATCGGGCCCCGCGCGCCGCCGGTCTGCGCCCGGTCCAGAAGCAGGTGGTCGAGGATCACGCAGGCCATCATCGCCTCTCCCACCGGCACAGCGCGGATGCCGACACAGGGATCGTGACGGCCCTTGGTGACGATCTCGCTTTCCTCGCCGGAGATCGAGATCGTCTTGCGCGGCGTCAGGATCGAGGAGGTCGGCTTCACCGCGAAGCGCACCACGACGTCCTGCCCGGTCGAGATGCCGCCAAGGATGCCGCCGGCATGGTTCGAGGAATAGGCCGGGCGCCCGTCATTGCCCATGAAGATCTCGTCGGCATTCTCGACGCCGGTCAGTTCCGCCGCCGCCATGCCGGCGCCGATCTCGACGCCCTTCACCGCGTTGATCGACATCATCGCGGCGGCCAGCTCGGTGTCGAGCTTGCCGTAGACCGGCGCGCCGAGCCCCGCCGGTACGCCCGAGGCCACGACCTCGACCACCGCGCCCACCGAATTGCCGGACTTCCTGAGTTCGTCGAGATGCCCGGCCCAGATCGACGCCGCAGCGGCATCGGGGCACCAGAACGGGTTGTTCTCCACCTCCGCCATGTCGAAGCGGTCGCGGTCGGCCCTGAGCCGACCCATCTGCACCATGTAGCCCGTGATCCGGACCTCGGGCGCGAGCAGCTTCAGCACCTCGCGCGCGACGCCGCCGGCCGCCACCCGCGCCGCCGTCTCGCGGGCCGAGGAGCGCCCGCCGCCGCGCGGGTCGCGGATCCCGTATTTCTGCCAGTAGGTTATGTCGGCATGACCGGGGCGGAACCGCTGCGCGATCTCGCCGTAATCCTTCGAGCGCTGGTCGGTGTTCTCGATCATCAGCTGCACCGGCGTCCCGGTGGTCCGCCCCTCGAAGACGCCGGAGAGAATGCGCACCGCATCCGGCTCGCGCCGCTGGGTCGTGTACTTCGACTGCCCGGGCTTCCTGCGGTCGAGCCAGTGCTGAAGCATCGCCTCGTCGACCGCCACGCCCGGCGGGCAGCCGTCGACCGTCGCGCCAAGCGCCGGCCCGTGGCTCTCGCCCCAGGTGGTGACGCGGAAGAGATGTCCGAACGTGTTGAGGCTCATGGGCGGGCTCCTTTGCCTTCGCGGCATAGCGAAGCCCGCGCCCCCGCTCAAGCATTCTCCCGCCCCGCCCCTTCATCTTGCCCGAAATATCCCGGGGTGAGCCCCGGATCTGATCCAGGGCGAGGGGCAGCGCCCCTCCCTTCGCGTTTCCGCTTGCGCCGGGCCCCGCCGGCGCTATGGTGCGCCCCACCTCGGGGTGCCCTCGATCCAGGGCTGAGATGCGGCGACGCGAACCCGTAGAACCTGAACCGGTTAAGACCGGCGGAGGGAAGGTCCGGCCCCGCGCCACCACCATCTCCGCCCGCCTGACCATTGGAGGATGAGAGATGAGACATTCCCTGATGATCGCGGGTCTCCTGTGCGCCACCACCGCCGCCGCGCAGGACAAGCCCGTGCTGACCGTCTACACCTATGACAGCTTCGTCTCCGAATGGGGGCCGGGACCGCAGGTCGAGGCCGCCTTTGAGGCCGAGTGCGGCTGCGACCTCAACTTCGTCGCGTCCGGCGACGGCGCGGCGCTGCTTGCGCGCGTGCTCCTCGAAGGCGACAGCACCGAGGCCGACATCGTGCTCGGGCTCGACACCAACCTCACCGCGAAAGCCGCCGAAAGCGGGCTCTTCGCCGACCACCCGGCGCTCGACGTGAGCTGGAGCCTGCCCATCGACTGGGCCGACCCCATCTTCGTGCCCTATGACTGGGGCCAGTTCGCCTTCGTCTACGACAGAACGAAAACCGAGACTGTCCCGGCCGATTTCGAGGCGCTCGCCGCCTCCGACCTGACAATCGTGATCGAGGATCCGCGCTCCTCCACCCCCGGCCTCGGGCTTCTCTACTGGGTCAAGCAGGCCTATGGCGAGCGCGCGCCCGAGATCTGGGCGGGGCTCGCCGACAATATCGTCACGGTGACGCCGGGCTGGTCGGAGGCCTATGGGCTCTTCCTCGAGGGCGAGGCCGACATGGTGCTCTCCTACACCACCTCGCCCGCCTATCACCTGATCGCCGAGAGCGACGACACCAAGGCGGCGGCCCCCTTCACCGAAGGCCATTACCTGCAGGTCGAGGTCGCCGCGAAGCTCGCCGGCACCGACCAGGGCGCGCTGGCCGACCGCTTCCTCGCCTTCATGACCTCAGACGCGTTCCAGTCGCTCATACCGGAAACCAACTGGATGTACCCGGCCGTCACCCCGGCGGCCGGCCTGCCCAAGGGTTTCGAGACCCTGATTCGGCCGGAAAAAAGCCTGCTCTATTCCGCTACCGAGGCCGCCGCGATCCGCGACGCGGCACTTGCCGAATGGCAGACCGCGCTCAGCCGTTGAGCCTCGGCCTCGGCGCCGGTGCTGGGATCGCGGCGACGCTGATCCTCGCGCTCACGCTCGGCACACTCGGTGCGGTGATCCACCGCGCCGGGGGGCTCGGCAGCCTCGGGCCGGCCGATTGGGCGGCGCTGCGCTTCACCGTGACCCAGGCGGCCCTTTCGGCGGCCCTTAGCCTCCTCCTTGCCATCCCCGTCGCGCGCGCGCTGGCCCGGCGCCGGTTTCCCGGCCGGGGCGTCCTCATCACGCTCCTTGGCGCCCCCTTCATCCTGCCGGTGATCGTCGCGGTGATGGGGATCCTCGCGATCTTCGGTCGCGCCGGGCTCCTGAACGACGCGCTCGCCGCGCTGGGGGCGGAGCGGGTCTCGATCTACGGGCTGTCGGGCGTCGTCCTCGCCCATGTCTTTCTCAACCTGCCCCTCGCGGTGCGGCTCCTCCTTCAGGGCTGGCGCGGGATCCCGGCCGAGCGCTTCCGCCTCGCCGCCGCGCTCGGCTTTTCCAGCACCGACATATCCCGCCATCTGGAACGGCCGATGCTGCGCGCGCTCGGCCCCGGCATCTTCGTCACCATCTTCCTGATCTGCCTCACCAGTTTCGCGGTCGCGCTGACACTCGGCGGCGGCCCGAAGGCGACGACGGTCGAGCTTGCGATCTACCAGGCGTTCCGCTTCGATTTCGACCTCGGCCGCGCCGCTCAGCTCGCGAGCCTGCAGCTCGCGCTCTGCGCCACGGCGACGCTCGCCGCCGCCCGCCTCACCCTGCCCGCGGGCTTCGGCGCCGGCCTTGACCGTGCGCTCGCCCGGCCCGATGCGGCGACGCTTCCCTTGAAGCTGCAGGACGCCGCCGCGATCTCGGTCGCGAGCCTCTTTCTCCTCGCGCCCCTCGCCGCCGTGATCCTCGCGGGCCTGCCACGCCTCGCGACGCTCCCCGCCCCGGTCTGGGAGGCCGCCCTGCGCTCGCTTCTCGTAGCGCTCGCCTCGACGCTCCTCGCGCTCCTCCTAGCGCTGCCGCTCGCGCTCGCCATCGCCCGGACCAAGGGGCGGCTCCTCGAAACCATTGGCATGCTGCCCCTCGCGACCTCGGCGCTCGTCATCGGCACCGGCCTCTTTCTGCTCCTCCGCGGGCTCGCGAGCCCCGCCGCGCTTGCCCTGCCGGTCACCGCCGCCGTCAACGCGGTGATGGCGCTGCCCTTCTGCCTGCGGGCCCTGATCCCCGCCGCGCGCGATCTCGAAACCGGTTACGGGCGACTCGCGGAAAGCCTCGGGCTCTCCGGCGCCGCGCGGCTCCGCTACCTCACCCTGCCGCGGCTGCGCCATCCGCTCGGCTTCGCCGCCGGGCTGACGGCGGCGCTCTCGATGGGCGATCTCGGCGTCATCGCGCTCTTCGCCGATGCCGAGAGGGCGACGTTGCCCTTGCAACTCTACCGGCTGATGGGCGCCTACCGCATGGCCGACGCCGCCGGCGCGGCGGTGCTGCTCCTTGCCCTCAGCCTTGCGCTCTTCTGGATCCTCGACCGCGGAGGCCGCGCCGATGCTCAGGCTTGACACCCTCGTCATCACTCAGGACGACTTCCAGCTCACCGCCGATTTCAGCGTCGCCGCCGGCGCCCGCGTCGCGGTGATCGGCCCCTCCGGCGCCGGCAAGTCGACGCTTCTGTCGGTGATCGCGGGCTTCTACCCCGCCGCCAGCGGCCGCGTCCTCTGGAACGGTGCCGACATCACCCGGCAGCCGCCGGCGCGCCGGCCGCTCTCGATCCTGTTTCAGGACCAGAACCTCTTTCCCCACCTGACCGTGGCCGAGAACGTCGGCCTCGGCCTGCGCCCCGACCTCCGTCTCTCGCCCGCCGAACGTGCCGCCGTTACCCGCGCGTTGGAGCGCACCGGCCTCGCCGGGCTCGAGGCGCGTCGGCCCGCCAGACTCTCGGGCGGCCAGCAGAGCCGGGTGGCGCTCGCCCGCGCGCTCCTGCGTGCCCGGCCCCTGATGCTGCTCGACGAGCCCTTCGCCGCCCTCGGCCCCGCGCTCAAGGCCGAGATGCTCGACCTCGTGGCCGAGATCGCCGCCGAGACCGGCGCCACGGTGCTGATGGTCAGCCACGATCCCGACGACGCCCGCCGATTCGCGCCGGAGACGATCGTCGTTGCCGGGGGCATCGCGCATCCGCCCCGCCCGACCGCCGCGCTCCTCGACAGCCCGCCGCCCGCGCTCGCCGCCTATCTCGGAAAATGAAAACGCGCCCCCGAAGGGACGCGCCATATCTTCTTCATTGCCCCAATACCCCGGGGGTCCGGGGGCAGCGCCCCCGGCGCCACCGTGTCAGGCCTGGACCTTCTTCTTGCCCTTGTGGGGCGCCCAGAGCCGCTTGTTGGTCAGATAGAGAAGCACGGTCAGAAGCCCGATGAACAGCACCGCGACGAAGCCCGCCTGCTTGCGTGCCATCATCTTCGGCTCGGCCGCCCACATCAGGAAGGCCGCGACATCCTCGGCCATGTGATGAGCCGAGTTGTCGTGCCCGTCGGCATATTCGACCTGCCCGTCCGCGAGCGGCGGGCTCATCGCGATCAGCCCGCCCGGGAAAGCGGAATTCTCATAGAACGTCGTCCCGGCCTGCTCGACCTCATGGCCGGTATAGCCGGTGAGGATCGAGACGATGTATTCCGGGCCGCCGATGCCGCGGAGGAACTGGTTGATGCCGGTGCCGTAGGGCCCGTGGAAGCCCGCCCGCGCCTTCGCCATCAGGCTCAGGTCGGGCGCGTTCTCCAGCGCGGATTTCGGGAAGAAGTCGTTCGGCGTGGCCTCGCGCTCCTCTCCGGTGTCCTTGTCGATCGCGGTGAACTGGGTGGCATAGGCGCGCACCTGGTCTTCCGGCAGATGCGGCCCGCCCTCGTCGGACAGCGAGCGGATCGGCACCAGCTTCATGCCGTGGCAGCCGGCGCAGACCTCGGTATAGACCTGCAGCCCGCGCTGGAGCTGGTGCTCGTCATATTTCCCGAACGGGCCCTCGAAGGAGAAGGCCACGTCCTCGATATGCTGCTCGCCGCCGCCGGCCGCGAGGGCCGCGCCCGAAAGCGCCAGGACGGAGGCCGCCGTGATTGCGATTTTCCTCAGCATCTCAATCGGTCCTTTCCGTCACTCGGCCACGTGGGCCTTGGCGCCGTAATGCGCGTTGAAGTCGTCCTCGATCGTCGCCGGCTGGGCGGTCGGCTTCTCGATCACGCCAAGAAGCGGCAGGATGACGAGGAAGTAGGCGAACCAGTAGGCAGAGGCGATGAGCGAGATCCAGGTGTAGATCCCCTCGGCCGGCTGCGCGCCCACCCACATCAGCACGACGAAGTCGATGATCAGGAGGTAGAACCACCAGCGGAACATCGGCCGGTACTGGCCCGAGCGCACCGAGGAGGTGTCGAGCCACGGCACGATCGCCATGACCGCGATCGACCCGAACATCGCGATCACGCCGAAGAACTTCGCGTCGACGATGCCAAAGGTGATGAACTGCACCAGCTGCACCAGCCAGACGTCGCCGGTGAAGGCGCGCAGGATCGCGTAGAACGGCAGGAAGTACCATTCCGGCACGATATGCGCGGGCGTCGCCAGCGGGTTCGCGGGGATGTAGTTGTCCGGGTGGCCGAGATAGTTCGGCATGAAGCCGACAATCGCGAAGAAGACCAGCAGAACGACGCCGAGCGCGAAGAGGTCCTTGATCACGAAATACGGCCAGAACGGCAGCGTGTCCTTCTCAGCCTCGGCCTTGGAGCCGCGGCGGACCTCGACACCGGTCGGGTTGTTGTTACCCGTGGTGTGGAACGCCCAGATGTGCACCGCGACCAGCGCCGCGATGACGAAGGGCAAGAGGTAGTGGAGCGAGAAGAAGCGGTTCAGCGTCGCGTTTTCCACGGCCGGCCCGCCGAGGAGCCAGGTCTGGATCGGCTCGCCGATGCCCGGAATAGCGCCGAAGAGGCCGGTGATCACCGTGGCGCCCCAGAACGACATCTGGCCCCAGGGAAGCACGTAGCCCATGAAGGCGGTGCCCATCATCGCGAGGAAGATCAGGATGCCGACGATCCAGGTGATCTCGCGCGGGGCCTTGTAGGAGCCGTAGAAGAGGCCGCGGAAGATGTGGATGTAGACGGCGAGGAAGAACAGCGAGGCGCCGTTGGCGTGAATGTAGCGCAGCATGTGGCCGCCGTTCACGTTGCGCATGATGTGCTCGACCGAGGCAAAGGCCTTGTCGACATGCGGCGTGTAATGCATCGCGAGAACGATGCCGGTGACGATCTGAAGAACGAGGCAGAAGGCAAGGACGATGCCCCAGATCCACCACCAGTTGAGGTTCTTCGGCGTCGGAATCATCAGCGTGTCATAGGCGAGGCTGACGATCGGCAGGCGGCGGTGAAGCCACTGCTCGAAGCCCGTCTTGGGCTCGTAATGGTCGTGCGGAATACCAGCCATGGTCAGTCCCCTCAGCCCAGCTTGATCGTGGTTTCGTCGGTGAAGGCCGCGGTCGGAACCGGCAGGTTCTCGGGCGCGGGACCGCGGCGGATGCGGCCCGACGTGTCATAGTGCGACCCGTGGCAGGGGCAGAACCAGCCGCCGAAGTCGCCGGCGCCGTCGCCGAGCGGCACGCAGCCGAGATGGGTGCAGACGCCCATCATCACCAGCCATTCGCCGGCCTCGTCCATGGATCGGTTCTCGTCGGTCGCGGGCGCCCCGGCCGTGCCGTTGGCGTTGCGCGCGTCGGCATCGACGAGCTCGCTCACGTCGACGGCACGGGCGGCCTCGATCTCTTCCGCGGTGCGCCGGCGGATGAAGACCGGCTTGCCGCGCCACTTCACGGTGAGCTGGGTGCCGGTCTCGACGCCCGAGATGTCGACGAAGATCGACGACAGCGCCTGGACGTCGGCGGAGGGGTTCATCTGGTCGACGAGGGTCCAGACGGCTGCGCCGCCCGCAACCGCGCCGGCCCCGGCGGTGGCGTAATAGAGGAAATCCCTCCTCGTGCCGGTATGGTCTTCTGCTTGGGACACGGAAACATTCTCCCTTTCCTGACCGGATGACCGGCCCTGCGACGAACGGGCCGCAGTCTCCCGCAGCCTTCCCGGGCGGTTATTAGCGGCCAAATTCAAGCCCGTCCAGCGGACAATCGGGCGCAACGCGGCACTGTGACGCAACCGCTGCAGGGGCGCGGGGCACGCATCGCGGTGGATTCGGCGCGCGCCGGCCGCGGCCTCAGCCCTGCGGCTCGGTCGCGGCCATGCTGGCGCGCCGGGCGAAGCCGTCGTGCCAGGCCGCGAGTCGCGGACGGCCGGCGCGCCAGTCGCGCTCGCCGTGGCGGAAGTCGAGATAGGATAGCGCGCAGGCGGCGGCGATCTGGCCCATGTCGACGGGACCGCCGAGATGATCCATCCAGCGCGCCTCGAGCGTGTCGAGCGCGCGGGCGATCTTGGCCCATTGCGCCTCGGTCCAGGCCTCGTAGCGCTTGTCCTCGGGCCTCAGCCGCGACTCGTAGAGCATCAGGATCGCCGCATCGAGGATCCCGTCGGCGGTGGCCTCGAGCGTCAGAACCTCCCACAGGCGCGGCTCGGGCGGGTAGAGCCGGCCGTCCGAGCGCGCGTCGAGATAGCGGCAGATCACCCGGCTGTCGTAAAGCGCCGGCCCGTCGTCGCGTTCGAGCGCGGGGATCTTGCCGAGCGGATTCTGCGCCACCGGCAGCGAGCCGGGGTCGAGCGGCCCGCCGGTCGCGGGAACGATCTCGACATCGGCGGTCTGGCCGGTCTCGTGGAGGGCGACCACGACCTTGCGCCCGAAGGGCGTCGTCGGCGAATGATAGAGCCGCATTCCGGGCGCTCAGACCTTGCGGAGCCGGAAACGGCCCAAGGCGGCGGCGTCGATCTCCACCGCGGTGCCGCCGAAGCGGATCACCCGGCGGAACCGCGCCGCGGCATTGGTCTGGCCGCGGTCCTGCGGACGGTGGACGGCGAGGCCTTCGTCCATGTCGTCGAGCGCATCCTCGGCCCGCTGGTCGGTGCGGCCCTTGCGCAGCGCGCGGCGAAGCCCGTAGGCGGCGACGGCGAGCGCGCCGTAGCGGATGGCGAAACCGGCGATCGGGGCGAGCGGCAAGGGCATGGGATCCTCCTGAGGCTGTGCGACGATGCTAGGGGCGGGGGGCGGGCCTGTCCATTCAAGTTTCCGCGTCCGGCTTGCCGCGCCGGCCGGCCGCGTTTCCCTTTTGCCCGGCTCCGTGCCATGATTTCGTAAAGGTTTAGGCGGCATGCCGGGGCGCGTCGGCAACCGGTAAGAAACGAATCGTTTGGCCGTGATGGGGCACCGTTCTATAACTGACCGGCCGGTCGGTTAATGAATGAGAAGGGGTCTGCGAGGCCCGGATCGGGAGGAGGCGGGAATGGCCGAGGCGTTCATCTGCGATGCCGTTCGCACCCCGATCGGGCGTTACGGCGGGGCGCTGGCGGGGGTCAGGGCCGACGATCTTGCCGCGCTGCCGCTCCGGGCGCTGATGGCGCGCAATCCGGGCGTCGACTGGGCCGCGGTCGACGATCTCATCTATGGCTGCGCAAACCAGGCGGGCGAGGACAACCGCAACGTCGCGCGGATGGCGGCGCTTCTCGCCGGGATGCCGGCCGCGGTGTCGGGGACGACGGTCAACCGGCTCTGCGGCTCGGGGATGGATGCGGTCGGCATGGCGGCCCGCGCGATCCGGGCGGGCGATTGCGATCTGGTGATTGCCGGCGGGGTCGAGAGCATGAGCCGCGCGCCCTTCGTGATGCCGAAGGCGGAGGCGGCGTTCTCGCGCGCCAACGTGATCTACGACACCACGATCGGCTGGCGCTTCGTAAATCCGGCGATGACGGCGGCTTTCGGCACCGATTCGATGCCCGAGACCGCCGACACTGTCGCCGCCGAGTACGGCATCAGCCGCGCAGATCAGGACGCCTTCGCGCTCCGGAGTCAGCGGCGCTGGGCCGAAGCTGCCGAGGCCCGGCGCTTCGCCGAGGAGATCGTGCCGGTCGAGATCTCGCAGCGGAGGGGCACCCCGATCGTCGTCGCGGCCGACGAGCATCCGCGGCCAGAAACCGACGCGGCGCAGCTCGCCCGGCTGAAGGGCATCAACGGGCCGGAATTGTCGGTGACGGCGGGCAATGCCTCGGGCGTCAACGATGGCGCGGCGGCACTGATCGTCGCTTCGGAACAGGCGGCGAAGGAGCAGGGGCTGACGCCGAAGGCGCGGATCGTCGCGATGGCGGCGGCGGGGGTGGAGCCGCGCGTCATGGGGATCGGGCCGGTGCCGGCGGTGCGCAAGGTGCTCGCCCGCGCCGGGCTGACGCTCGGCCAGATGGATGTGATCGAGCTCAACGAGGCCTTCGCGGCGCAGGCGCTCGCGGTCCTGCGCGAGCTTGGATTGTCCGACGACGCACCCCATGTGAATCCCAATGGCGGCGCCATCGCGCTCGGCCATCCCCTGGGCATGAGCGGCGCCCGGCTGGTCACCACCGCGATGTACGAGCTTCGCCGCCGCAATGGGCGCTATGCGCTCTGCACGATGTGCGTCGGTGTCGGGCAGGGCATCGCGCTCATTCTCGAACGCACCTGAAGGGAGGCGAAGATGTACGCCCAGATGGTCAAGACCGAGGCGAAGCGGGTGAAGAGCCGCGAGGAGATGACGCCCGAGGAGGCGGCCTTTCAGGACCGGATCGAGGCCGGCGAGAAGATCGAGCCGAAGGACTGGATGCCAGAGGGCTACCGAAGGACGCTGATCCGCCAGATCGGCCAGCACGCCCATTCCGAGATCGTCGGCCAGCTTCCCGAAGGCAACTGGATCACGCGCGCGCCGACGCTGGAGCGCAAGGCGATCCTGCTCGCCAAGGTGCAGGACGAGGCGGGCCACGGGCTCTACCTCTATTCCGCCGCCGAGACGCTGGGGGTGAGCCGCGACGCGCTGATCGCGAAGCTCCATGACGGCTCGATGAAGTATTCCTCGATCTTCAACTACCCGACGCTGACCTGGGCCGATATCGGCGCGGTCGGCTGGCTCGTCGATGGGGCCGCGATCATGAACCAGGTGCCGCTGCAGCGCACCTCCTACGGGCCCTACTCCCGCGCGATGATCCGCATCTGCAAGGAGGAGAGCTTCCACCAGCGGCAGGGCTACGACATCCTGATCAAGATGTGCCTGAAGGGCACGCCTGCGCAGAAGGCGATGGCGCAGGATGCGCTGAACCGGTTCTGGTATCCCTCGCTGATGATGTTCGGTCCCTCGGACAAGGACTCGGTCCATTCGGCGCAGTCGATGGCCTGGAAGATCAAGATCAACACCAATGACGAGCTTCGGCAGAAATTCGTCGACCAGACCGTGCCGCAGGCCGAGTACCTCGGCCTCACGGTGCCCGACCCGGATCTGACATGGAACGAGGACAAGGGCGGCTACGATTTCACCGAACCCGACTGGGCGGAATTCTACGCCGTCCTTGCCGGCAACGGCCCCTGCAACAAGGAGCGCATGGCCGCCCGCGTGACGGCCTGGGAGGACGGCGCGTGGTTCCGCGAGGGGCTGATGGCGCATGCGCGCAAGGCCGCCAATCGCGGCGTCGCGGCCGAATGAGGAGGGTATGATGTCGAGCGAATGGCCCCTGTGGGAAATCTTCATCCGCGGTCAGCACGGGCTCAACCACCGCCATGTCGGCAGCCTGCACGCGCCCGATGCCGAGATGGCGATCCGCCATGCCCGCGACGTCTATACGCGGCGCAACGAGGGCGTCTCGATCTGGGCGGTGAAGTCCGACGATATTGTCGCCTCGGCGCCGTCGGAGAAGGGGCCGCTCTTCGATCCGTCGAATTCCAAAGTCTACCGCCACCCGACCTTCTTCGACATTCCCGACGAGGCGGGGCACATGTGATGGCCGAGGCTGACCTGTTCGAGTTCCTCACCCGGATGGGGGACAACACGCTGATCCTCGGCCATCGGGTCTCGGAATGGTGCGGCCATGCGCCGGTGCTGGAGGAGGACATCGCGCTCGCCAATACCGCGCTCGACCTCATCGGCCAGACCCAGCTCTGGCTCGGGCTCGCGGCGGAAGTCGAGGGCAAGGGGCGGACGGCGGACGATCTGGCGTTCCTGCGCGATGCCGGGGCGTTCCGGAACCTCCTTCTCGTCGAGCGCCCGAACGGCGATTTCGGCCAGACCCTGATGCGGCAGTTTCTGTTCGACGCCTGGCACCATGCGATGCTCTCGGCGCTCTGCCAGTCGGCCGATCCGCGGGTGGCGGCGATCGCGGAGAAGGCGGTGAAGGAGGTCGCCTATCACCTCGAACGCTCCGCCGATCTGGTGATCCGGCTCGGCGACGGCACCGAGGAGAGTCATGGCCGGATGCAGGCCGCGCTCGACGACATCTGGCTCTATGCCGGCGAGATGTTCCTTGCCGACGCCACCGACGCCGCGATGGCGGAAGCCGGGGTCGCCCCCGATCCCGCCGCGCTGAAGCCGGTCTGGCAGGCGACGGTGGGCGAGGTCCTCTCGGACGCCACCCTGACCGCGCCTGACACCGATTTCAGCCATAAGGGTGGTCGGATCGGCATCCATACCGAGCATCTGGGCTACATTCTCGCCGAGATGCAGTTTCTCCAGCGCGCCTATCCCGGCGCGGTGTGGTAAGCCGATGCGGCCCGCCTCCGACCAGATCTGGCGCTGGCTCGCCGAGGTTCCCGACCCGGAGATCCCGGTGATCTCGGTCACCGATCTCGGCATCGTCCGAGACGTGGAATGGCAGGGCGAGACACTCGTCGTCACCGTCACGCCGACCTATTCGGGCTGCCCCGCAACGACCGCGATCAACCTCGACATTGAGGCGATGCTGCGGGCAAAGGGCATCGCGGACCTGCGCATCGAGCGCCGCCTCGCGCCGCCCTGGTCGACCGACTGGATCTCCACCGAGGGGCGCGAGAGGCTTCGCGCCTACGGCATTGCCCCGCCGATCGACGGCACCGCGCCGGACGGGCGCACCATCGCCCGCGCGACCCGGCTCTCCGGTGCCAACCTGACGGTGCCCTGCCCGCGCTGCGGCTCGGCCAGTACCGAGCGGATCAGCCAGTTCGGTTCCACCCCCTGCAAGGCCGCCTGGCGCTGCAAGGATTGCCTTGAACCCTTCGACTACTTCAAATGCCACTGAGGAGGCCGGACCCGGCATGGCGCGCTTCTACCCCCTGACCGTCACCGACCTCCGCCACGATACCCGCGATGCGGTGGTGGTGACGCTTGCGCCGCGCGAGGCCGACCGCGCCGCGTTCCACTTCCTGCAAGGCCAGTACCTCACCTTCCGCCACGCCTTCGACGGTGAGGAGCTGCGCCGCTCCTATTCGATCTGCTCGGGGCTCGACGACGGCACGCTCCGCGTCGGCATCAAGCGGGTCGAGGGCGGCGCCTTCTCGACCTGGGCGAACGAGGAACTGGCCGTCGGCGCGGTGCTGGAGGCGATGCCGCCGATGGGCCGCTTCCATGCACCTATCGAGCCGTCTCAGGCCCGGCACTACCTCGGCTTCGCCGGCGGCTCCGGCATCACGCCCATCCTGTCGATCATCCGGACCGTGCTCGCCCGCGAGCCGAGGTCGCGCTTCACGCTCGTCTATGCCAATCGCCAGATCAGCTCGATCATGTTCCGCGAGGAACTGGAGGACCTGAAGAACCTCAATCTCGGCCGGCTCTCGATTCTGCATGTGCTGGAGAGCGAGGCGCAGGAGATCGAGCTTTTCACCGGCCTCATCGACGCGGCGAAGATGGAGGCGCTGTTCCAGTCCTGGATCGACCCCGGATCGGTCGACATGGCCTTCATCTGCGGGCCGGAGCCGATGATGCTGGCGATCGCGAAATCGCTGCGCGCGCACGGGATCGCGGACGACCGGATCAAGTTCGAGCTCTTCGCTTCCGGCCAGCCGGGACGGGCGAAGCAGAAGGCGGTGTCGGTGACCGCTGCGGCTTCGGCCCACGCGACCGAGGCGACGGTGACGCTCGACGGCACGGCGCGGACCTTCCGGATCGAGAAGGAGGGGCCGAGCCTGCTGGAAGCCGCGCTCGCCCACCAGATCGACGCGCCCTATGCCTGCAAGGCCGGGGTCTGTTCGACCTGCCGCGCGCGGGTGACCGAGGGCGAGGTCGAGATGGCGGTGAACCATGCGCTCGAGGATTATGAGGTCCGGCAGGGCTATGTGCTGACCTGCCAGTCGCGCCCGCTCACCGACCGGGTGGCGCTCAGCTACGACGAGTGAGGGAAAGATGGCAGAGGCGATGCGGATCGAGGACTACCTGGCCGAGGGCGGCGTCCTGACCTCGCCCGACAACGTGCCGGCGCGCTACCGGGGCGAGCTGATGCGGCTCATGGCCTCCTTCGTCGACAGCGAACTCGCGGGCGCGGCGGGCTTTGCTGACAGGATCAACGATGCGCCGGGGATCACGGCACGGATCGCGGCGGCGCGGATCGTCGCGGAAAAGACCGCTCATGCCGGCCGGGTTCTGGAGATCATGGGCGAGTTCGGCGCCGATACCGCGCGCTACGCCACCCGCCATCCCTGGGCGGCGCGGGTGGCCCGCGACGCCGATCTCGGTCAGGCGCGGGCGGGCGCCGACATGCGGCTGTCGGTCTTCCACTATCCGCTGACCGGATGGGTCGACGCGGTGGCGATGAACGTGCTCATGGGCCTCGCGACCGGGGTGCAGCTCGAGGAGCTGTCGCGCGTCTCCTATGCGCCCCTGGCCGAGGCCTTCCGCGAGATCGCCCCGGCCGAGGCCCGCCATGCCGAGCTTGGCCTCGAAGGCCTGCGCCAGATCGTGGCGACGCCATCGGGCCGGGCCAAGGCCGAGGCCGCGCTGTCCTACTGGTGGCCCAAGGTGGCCGAGACCTTCGGCCGCGCCGGATCGGAGCGGTTCGCTATGCTGAAGCGACTCGGGCTGCGGCACCGACCGAACGAGGCGCTTCTGGCGGACTGGACTGCCGCCGCCGAGGCTGCGCTGGGCGGGCTCGGGCTTCGGATTGGGGGGCGCTGATGGACGTATCCGTGAAGCCGCGCCGGCTCGAAAGCTATCTCGCCGGGCACTGGCAAAGGGGCGCGGGCGACGGCACCGTTCTGCGCGATGCCGCGACCGGAGCGCCGGTCGCCGTTATCGACGCGAGCGGGCTCGACTTCGCCGCGGCGCTCGACTGGGGGCGGCGTGTGGGCGGGCCGGCCCTGCGCGCGATGACGCTCCACGACCGGGCACTGATGCTGAAGGCGCTGGGCCTCAGGCTCATGGAGATGAAGGAACTCTTCTACGCCGAGAGCTTTGCCACCGGCGCCACCCGCGCCGATGGCTGGATCGACATCGAGGGCGGGATCGGCACGCTTCTCTCCTATGCTTCGAAGGCGCGTCGCGAGCTTCCGAACACCCGCGTCCTGACCGAGGGCGCGGTCGAGCCCCTGTCGAAGGACCAGAGCTTCTCCGCCCAACATATCCTGGCGCCGCGCCACGGCGTCGCGGTCCATATCAACGCCTTCAACTTCCCTTGCTGGGGGATGCTGGAGAAACTTGCGCCGACGCTGCTTGCCGGCATGCCCGCGCTGATCAAGCCGGCGAGCCAGACCGCCTATCTGACGGAACTGATGGTGCGGAAGATCGTCGAGACCGGGATGCTGCCGGAAGGCGTCCTGCAGCTCGTCTCCGGCGCGGCGGGCGACCTGCTCGACCATGTGGACGGGCAGGACGTGGTGACCTTCACCGGCTCGGCCGAAACCGGTCGGCGCCTGCGCACCCATCCGGCGATTGTCGCGAATTCGGTGCCGTTCACCATGGAGGCGGACAGCCTCAATGCCTCGGTCCTCGGCTCCGATGCCGCGCCGGGAACGCCGGAGTTCGACCTTTTCGTCAAGGAGGTGGCGCGCGAGATGACGGTGAAGGCGGGGCAGAAATGCACCGCGATCCGCCGCGCCTTTGTGCCGCGCGCCCATGCCGACGCGGTCATCGCGGCTTTGCGCGGGCGGCTGGCGAAGACTCCCATCGGCGATCCCGCCGCCGAGGCGACACGAATGGGCCCGCTCGCCAGTCTCGCGCAGCGCGAGGAGGTCCGCGCCCGGACCCGCGACCTGCGCGCCGAGGCCGAGGTCGTCTCGAGCGATCCCGACCGGGTGGTGCTCGCCTCGGGCGACGCCGAAGCGGGCGCCTTCCTCGGCCCGGTGCTGCTTTACTGCGACCGGCCCGGCGCGGCAGAGGCGGTCCATGATGTCGAGGCCTTCGGCCCTGTCGCCACCCTCATGCCCTATGACGAATTGGAGGAGGCGGTGGCGCTGACCCAGCGGGGCAAGGGGTCGCTCGTCGCCTCGCTCTTCACCGATGATCCGGGCGTCGCCGAGGAAGCGGTGATCGGCATGGCGCCGTTCCACGGCCGCATCCTGATTGGCAACCGCGCTGCCGCGAAATCCTCGACCGGGCACGGCTCGCCCCTTCCGATGCTCGTCCACGGCGGGCCGGGCCGCGCCGGCGGCGGCGAGGAGATGGGCGGGGTGCGCGGCATCGCCCATTTCATGCAGCGCACCGCGGTGCAGGCGCCGCCGCGGCTCCTTGGCGCCGTCACCGGGCGCTGGAGCGAGGGTGCGGCGACACAGGCCGGCACCCATCCGTTCCGCAAGTCGCTTGCCGACCTCAAGATCGGCGACCAGCTTGTCACCGGCCCGCGCGAGGTCACGCTGGCCGATATCGAGCACTTCGCCAGCTTCACCGGCGACACGTTCTACGCCCATATGGACGAGGCCTCGGCGAAGGCGAATCCGTTCTTCGAGGGCCGCGTGGCACACGGCTACCTCGTCGTTTCCTTCGCCGCCGGGCTCTTCGTCGATTCTGCGCCGGGTCCGGTCCTGGCCAATTACGGCATCGACAACTTGCGCTTCCTGACCCCGGTCTATCCCGGCGACACGCTCCGGGTGCGGCTGACCGCGAAGGAGATCAACCCCCGCGCCAATGCCGATTACGGCGAGGTGCGCTGGGACTGCCGGGTGACGAACCAGAGGGATGAGGCGGTCGCGGAATACGACGTCCTGACGATGGTCGCGAAGGTCTGGCCGCCCGAGTAGGCGCCTCAGCGCACCGCGCGGACGCCGTCGAGGATCAGCGTGGTGGCGAGGTCGGCATAGTCCGCCCGGCTGACCGGTCCGCCCTCGCGGAACCACTGATCGATCCAGTTCATCATCCCGAAGAGCGACATCGTCACCGGCATGAGATTGCGCCCGTCGCCCTCCCCGAGCGCCGGGTTCACCGCCGCGAGCACCGCCGAGAAGCGCCGCACGATGCGCCGCTCGACCGCGAGGATCTCGGCCTTCTCGGCCTCGCCCAGCACCGGCCCGGCGTTGAGCTGCACCTTGTGCTGGTCGGCGGCGTCCCGGTAGGTCTCGATCACCGCGCGCACCAGCGCGCGCAGCCGCGCCTCGGGCGGAAGTTCGGGATCGTCGGCTGCCGCGATGGCGGCGTCGAGCTCCTCAAGATGGGTGTGGATGATCGAGAAGATCAGCTCGGCCTTGCTCGGGTAATAGTGGTAGAGCAGCGACTTCGACACGCCCGACTGCGCGGCGATACGGGCCATCGAGGCCTTCTCCATCCCCTGCTCGGCAAAGACCGCCGCGGCGCTCCTCAGGATCGCGCGCCGCTTGTCGTCGAAGTCTTCCGCTCGGGTGCGGGCCATGTCTTTCCTCTTTCTCGCGGCTGCGCGGATGATGCCCGGTCAGCCCGGCAGATGGCTGCCCGGAACGACGCGCGAATGGCCGCGGAACTCCGCGACGGTCGCGCCGTCCTGATTGGTCACGCTGACGTCGTAGATCCCCGAGCGCTCCCGCCGGACGATCTCGCGCGCGGTGGCGGTCAGGCGGTCGCCGGCCCGCGCCGGGATCAGGTAGGTGATGCTGCACTGCTGCGCGACCGCGACCCGGTTGTGGGAATTGCAGGCGAAGGCGAAGGCGCTGTCGGCAAGCGTGAAGATGTAGCCGCCGTGACAGCTGCCATGCCCGTTCGCCATCGCCCCGGTGACGGTCATCGACAGCACCGCCGCACCCGGCGCGATCCGGTCGAGCGTCATGCCGAGCTCTTGCGAGGCGGCATCGCCCGCCCACATCGCCTGCGCGGCGGCTTCCGCGAGCTCTTGCGGGGACATGTCGGCGGCGGGTTTCATCGGCCGCAGGCCCCGAGCGCGCGGCGTTCGTGGCACCTGCAGGGCTTCTGCAGATCGACGAGTACGCTCTTGGTCAGTCCCATCCTGTGATTCCCGTTCGCGGCGGCTTCAATGCTACGATGAACGACCGGTCGGTCAATTATCAATCATGCGTCATCTCACGGGTCCGGGCGCCCCGGTGGCGCCGGCGGCCTTTACACACTTGGCTTTCGCGCCTAGCTAGTCCGGAGCCCGCGCCGCAGAAGAGCCTATCCGCATGTTCCGCAAACTTCTCGCAAGGTTGTCCGACAGGATGCTGTGGCGGCTCCTGCGCGAGAACATGCGGCTGCAGGTCTTCAACTACGGCACCGCGATCGCGGCGATGGTCGTGATCGCGGTGACGACGGCGCTCACCGCCTGGATCATGCGCGACATCATCGATTCGATGATGACCTCGGGCGACCGCGCCCAGGTCTTCGCGGTCGCCGCCTCGGTGGCGCTGATCTTCGCGGTCAAGGGGCTCGCGACCTATCTCCAGGTGGTCTCGCTCAGCCGCGCCGGCAACAGCATCGTCGCGGCCCAGCAGCGCAAGCTCTACGACCGCATCCTCCAGCACGGCGTCGCCTTCTTCAACGACCGCGCCTCGTCGGACCTGCTGATGCGGATGACGCTCTCGGCGGAAT
>NZ_JAOVQO010000078.1:0-543 GCF_025673475.1 Albidovulum salinarum
ATCTTGCGCCAAACGCGCCGTTTGGGGCCGCCATGCTTGCGCGCATGGCACTCGCCTTCGCCCTCGACCTTGATCCCCCCTCGCCGGTTCGCTCGAACCGGTGGCGCTCACCGGCTCGATGTCGATCAGCAGGTGCAGCGGCCCCTTGGACCCACGGTAGGGGATGTTGACGGCCAAGGTCTTCTGGCGACGGGACAGCGTGCTGAAGTCCGGCACCGTCCAGTTCAGGCCGACCAGTTGCAGCAGGCTCTCGACGAAGCCTGTGGTCTGCCGCAACGCCATGCCGAACAGCACCTTCATCGAGAGGCAAGTCTGGATGGCGGCATCGCTGTAGCTCTGCCGACGGCCACGCCGACCTGTCGGCGCGGCATCCCAGCTCATCTCAGGATCGAACCAGATCGTCAGCGAGCCGCGGCGCTTGAGCGCTTCATTGTCGGCTGGCCAGTTCCTGATCTTGTAGGTCGGTGGGGTCGGTCTGCTCATGCACCCCAGCTATCACGCTGGTTTCACGAGATGAATCCCCTACAGGATTTGTGCAACAGA
>NZ_JAOVQO010000079.1:0-541 GCF_025673475.1 Albidovulum salinarum
GCTCCAGACATGGTTGCGATGCTTGGGTCGTAGCCGGACACATGACCCGTCGTTCAGCCAGAGCCGGCCCTTCTTCGGTTGCTTCGTTGGCACTTTCAGCCCCTCCCGCCGCCATAAACGCTCGACGCGCTTGTCGTTGACCTGCCAGCCCGCATCTCTCAAAAGGGCGGCAATCCGGCGGTAGCCATAGCGGCCGTACTGGCGGGCCAGCTCGATCATGTCGGCAACCAACCGGTCTTCATCTGCCCGGCCCCTCGGCAGCTTGCGCTGCGTCGAGCGATGCTGGCGCAACACCCGGCAGGCCCGGCGTTCCGACACGCCCAGCTCTTCGCGGACCAGGTCGATGCAGGCACGACGACGGGCGGGGCTCAGAAGTTTCCCCGTGCCGCCTCGGTCAGGATCAGCTTGTCCAGCGTCAGCTCCGACACGGCCTTTCTTAGCCGCTCGTTCTCCTTCTGTAGCCGCTTGAGCTCCCTCAGTTGGGCGGTTCCCATCCCGCCATACTGCATGCGCCAGCGATAGTAGGTCTGCTCGGTAATGC
>NZ_JAOVQO010000080.1:0-529 GCF_025673475.1 Albidovulum salinarum
TGCTTGCGTTCTGGGCCGCAGTGGCAATGGCATCTCGACGAGATGTTTGTGAAGATCAACGGCGAGCGGCACTACCTCTGGCGGGCCGTCGATCATGAGGGCGAGGTTCTCGAGAGCTTCGTGACGAAGACGAGGGACAAGAAGGCGGCATTGAAATTCCTCAAGAAATCAATGAAGCGCTACGGTCGCCCGCACATTTTCGTCACCGACAAGCTGCGCTCCTATCGCGCCGCATTGAAGGAGGTCGGTGCGGCCGGCCGCCAGGTAACTGGTCGCTGGCTCAATAATCGGGCGGAGAATTCGCACCTGCCGTTCCGACGACGAGAACGGGCAATGCAGCGGTTTCGGCGGATGCGAAGTCTGCAGATGTTCGCCGCCGTCCACGCCTCGGTCGTCAATCATTTCAGTCAGGAACGCCACCTCTACTCGCGACAAAACTTCAAGCTCAACCGCGCCGCCGCTCTCGCCGAGTGGCGCGGCCTCGGCGCAGCATAAGGGACAGCGATCCTGCCCTTGTGGAGACGGGTTC
>NZ_JAOVQO010000081.1:0-526 GCF_025673475.1 Albidovulum salinarum
CGGTGCCGTAGTAGTCCTCGATCCGGACCGGCACGCCCGTCACCTTCGCCAGCCCCATCACCTGGCGTGTCGCCTCGATCCCGCCGACGCAGGAGGTCTTGAGCGAGGCTACGTCGAGCACCTGTTCCTGCACCGCCTGCAGGAACCGCTGCGGGCCGTCGATGACCTCGTCGAGCATGATCCGGCAGCCGGTGCGCCGTGCGACGGTGCGGCATTCCTCGTAGCTCTCGCACGGATTCTCGATCATCGGGTTAAGGTCTCGGACCGCAGAGATCACCCGGATCGCGTCGTCGACAAGCCAGGCGCGGTTCGGGTCGTACCAGATCCGTTCGTGCGGCAGCGCCATCTCCTCGACCATGCGGATGGTGGTGATGTCTTCGTGCGGCTCGCCCGCCCCGACCTTGATCTGGAAGCGCGAATAGCCCTTGGCGCGTTCGGTCTCGAAGGCGGCGAGCGTCTCCTCCCGGCTGCCGATGCGGATGACCGAGAGCACCGGCAGGCTCTCGGCGACGCGCCCGCCCCAGAG